>JBOGRA010000001.1:0-44251 GCA_050749325.1 Nitrosotalea sp.
TATTTTTTTAGGATAATCTACATAGTTTCTTTTATAAGGGATGACACAGTATGTCATAAATGGAAGAATTAGTAATAAAGAAAGATTTTACGGACGTTTACATACAAAAATATCCAGCTCCTTATCTTGAAGAAATGAAGAATGTAGGATACAGAATACCTGATCAAACCAAACCTCTTTACAAACATCTTGCAGAACGTGTTGTTAATTATACAAAAAGACCAGTTAAAATCCTAGATCTTGGAAGTTCTTATGGAATAAACTCTGCGCTGTTAAACCACGAATTAATAATGTCAGAGTTAGACGCGTTCTTTGTAGAAAACAATCCCAATCCTTCAATCAAATCAACACAGAACTTTTTTGATGATCTGCCAAACAATGATCCGAACCTTGAATTTTATCTGGTTGATACATCATCACCTGCTCTGGAATTTGCTGAAAAAGCCGGCTTGTGTGAAGGTAGTTTTTGCATAAATTTGGAAAAAGAAACCATTTCGTCTAAACTACAACAAGTAATGCATGATATTGATCTTATCATTTCAACTGGATGTGTTGGATATATAGGCTGGAAATCATTTGCAAAAATATTTGAAAAAATTGGAGCCGACAGAGATCCTCTTCCAATCTTTGCTTTTACACTACTTAGGATTTTTCCATCGGATGGTATTGAGAGAGTTTTTAAAGAAAACAATTTTAAATTGCTAAAAACCAAGATAGGGCCACTGAAACAAAGGAGATTTTATGATGAAACTGAAATGAATGATACTTTAGAGTTGCTGAAAAGTAGAAATTTAGATACAAAAAATCTGGAAGAGTCTGGTTATTATTTTGCTGATTTTTACGTTGGTGGACCTAGGAACATTCAATCTACTTGGTTATCATGGATTCAAAACCTTGAAGATGTTTTTGTTCCTATTCAAGGTAATTAAACCGAAGATTCGCACCCAATTAGGCCTTAGTGTATCTACTCAATTTTTTTGAATTTTTTATTTAATTCTAGAAATAATCTGAGATTAAAAATCACGATGTATAGTAACTAATGAATAAACCTTATCAGATATGTTGGTAAATATTCTGAAAGCCTAGTTGTGTAAAGTGCTAACATGAACAAAGCATTTGTTTTAATTTTAAATAATATTGATTGATCTTTCATATATAAAGTAAGATACAAATCAAAGCAACTTAAGCATCACTCATGATTGATTCTATGGAAAAGTAAAAACTTTAGAACCTTACACAAGAAGAAATTACACTGTTGCAAAACATTCTCGACAAATTAACCAACCCAAAACCAGTAAAAGAAATAAGACAAGTGCATAAAATCCGAGGTACTTTCGCAAAAAAGATTCGCTACTATTTTACGAATGGAAAAAGTGTCAAAAAACCGTGACGTGCTATTACAGTATAAACGGGTCCGAAGGGCTTCGATCCCTTGACCACTGGATTAGAAGTCCAGCACTCTATCCATGCTGAGCTACGGGCCCAAATATCGGGCAATTAGTAGCCATATTAAGGGTTTTTACAACCATTTTTTTTTATTGAGATCTCTTTCCATTTTGAAAAGAAACTGTTGGGAATACCCTGAATAAGGTCCAAAATGTTCTACAATTTTTTCATGTAGGCTGGTGTATTTTTTTTCTGTTAAAGATTTTCCATGTCTGGCATCAAATATTTTTGGATAATATTTTTGTAAAATCCTCTGTGTCCATCTATCTATAGGAAAAGATTCCAGCTTGTCAAGTGAAAACAAAAGTATGCAATCAGCAATTTTATTGCCAATGCCTCGTACTGTCTTGAGGGTATCTAGCGCAGATCTGTAGTCTGTTTTCCTCAACGATTCAAACTCTATTTTTTCCAAGTTTACCGCCTTTACTGCATCTTTTACGTATTTTGCCCTGAATCCGAGTCCACATGAAAGTAAATCTTTGGTAGTGGCATTTGCTAGCCTTTCTGCACTGGGAAAAGTAGAAAACTGCTGGTTTTCGAATTCTATTTTATTGCCAAATTTCTGGCATAGTCTTAGTAGCATATTCTTGATGTTTCGTATCGACGAGTTGGATGAACATATAAATGAAATATAACACTGAAAAGGATCTTGTCTTATCAATCTCAAGCCCAAAAACTGTTTTACTGTTGCACCAACAAGACTATCTCTGCTAATGTCTGATAATATCTTATTCAAATTGTCATCCTGTCTAAAAAAGTGGCAAACACTTTTTGACGATAAACCTATTTGAAAAGGATCTGTTATAACTAAAAGCTCGTCGCCGTTAATGCCAAACCATCTATCCCCAATCTTATCCCAGAGAAATACTTGGCCACTGTTGATTGTAAAATTTAGGTCTATTGTAGAATTGTTCCGCATTTTATATAGTGATTATTTCGCCTGCATCGGGTGCATGGGCATCAAACCCAAATTTTTGATGTATCTCCTCAGCAAATTTTGTACATGATTCATTATCACCATGAATGGTGAGAACCTTTGGGTTTCCTTTGATTTTTTTTACAAAGTCAAAAAGAGCTGTTCTGTCAGCGTGACCAGAAAATTCAAACTGTCTCACCTCAGCTTCTGCCTTGACCTCCTTACCTCTAACACTAACACGACCTGTTTCCAAAAGTTTTCTTCCAGGAGTTCTTTCTCCCTGATAAGAAACTAACGCTATACCGTTTTTCTTATCAAGAGCTAGATTTTGTAAATAAAATACGGCGGAACCTCCAACTAACATGCCAGCAGGAGAAATTATTACTGCCGGTTCATCTAACATACTTTTTCTTTCCCTTTCTCCTCTTACCCAAACTGCATGATTCACAGAATCTGCAAAAACTTCTGCATCACGCAGATATTCTGGATATCTTAACATTATTTCATTTACCTTTACCGCCATGCCGTCCATGATGACTTTGTGTTTAAATTTGGCATTTTTTAATACCACAGCTATTTCTTGTGATCTTTCAACAGAAAAGGCAGGTACGAAAAGTATTCCCTTTCTATCCAAAACTTCATACGCAAATTCAATGAATTTTTCTTCTGCCTCAAGACGTGGCATCTGATCTGTCTGTGAATAAGTGCTCTCAGTGATTAACAAATCAATCTCACCTAGATCAAGATCTGCCTCCCTTAACATACGCGATCCTCTTGGGTTGATATCTCCTGTATAGAATAATCTCTTTTTCTGTGATTCTACAAGTACAGAAGCTCCGCCTAACACGTGACCCGATTCTAATAGCTCAAAGGAGGCATTTCCACGAGTAATCTTTTCTCTATATTTAATTTCCTTTGAACGCATCATCATTTTGGACACATCAGACAAGTCAAAAGGAAGCTTACTTTTTTCAAGTCTTATCATGTCCTCTATCAACAATCTTGAAAGGTCAAAAGTTGGAGGGGTTGCATAGACATCTGTACTACCGTTCACAAAAAGTGAAGGCATATTGCCTGAGTGATCTAGGTGGGCATGGGTTATGATGGCAGCGTTAATCTCCTGTGGGCTTATTTGCAGTGGATATAGCGACTCCTTTCCTAGCTCTACTCCATAATCTAACAAGAAACTTACTCCATCACAATTAACTTGAAAGGCGGATCTGCCTACTTCTTTTGCCGCCCCTAAGACTTTGACCTGCAAGACTTGAAAATCTTTTCAGAGCACCTTTAAACGTTTAGCGTTTGGAAAAATTAACCTCGTTATATTGCTTGTATAATTTACAAAAGACTTAATTATATGAATCAGAATTGATCTGAACATGGGTAGAACCTTTGAACAATGGTGGAGTACCATCCCAAAAGATCTTCGAGACAAAGTTCGAAGAGGCGATGAAGGTAACAAACCATTATTAAACCAGATAAATTGGATTTGGGTTCACAATATGATGAATCAAAAAGGTGATCTAAATCCTACATCTGCAGAATTGCTCGACTGGGTAACATCAGGCCAGATTGAAGCAATGCGCCAAATAAAGAAGTAAAAATTTCAATTATACTTTCTTTTTGTTTTTCTTTTATTCTTTAACTGTGAAATAATTCTATAACTCCGTTATGAATTTTGCAGATAGTTTAAATAGCAAATGGTAGTTGATCAAAATTAGAATGCCAATAGCAATCATTCCAGACATCGATGAACAGAGATGTATAGGCTGTGCGCTTTGCGTAGAGATCTGTACTTCTCTTGGCCCAGACGTTCTTCGTGTAAAGCCTGTTGAAGGCTGGAAGAGAGGTAAAGCATTTGTGTTCTATCCAGAGAGATGTATCTCAGACGGTGCATGCATAGGTGTATGTCCAACAAAGGCAATCTTCTGGATGCGACCAATGACTTACACACCTGGTCAACCAGTTCCTCTCCACAAGAATGGTATTTTCGTAAAAGGCTGGGCAGAAGACGCTGCACTTTAAGCGAAACCGTTCTTCCATTTTTTCTTATTTTTTAAAATTGAAAAATTTGATCTTCTTTTTTGTTAGTTTTGCGTGATATTTTAGAAAGTCATCATTTGCAACATGGATTGTTTTGAATTTGTTTTGTTTAAGAAATATGTTCCAAGTCTTAGCAAATTCAGAAAACTCATCTTTGTCATGTTGAGAATCAGACATTACATAATGTGCTGCAGGATAAATATCTGAAAGTTCTAGGGGTATTATTCCTAGATATGGATTGTACTGGCAGAACTGTGTGTAATCTGCAATACTTGCAAATCTTTTTTTCACTTTGCTATATTCTCTTGAGAGGTAAAATGGCCTCATAGTACCGTCCGGAATAATTACAAGGTTTTTTTTACTAGTCCTAAATTTCCTTACCATGTTGTGAAATCTAGATATCTCAGGTCTGAATTGGTCCTCCTTTGAAAACAAGAATATTGCATTTTCCTTGAATCTGGGTGTGTTTCCTATAAGAAACGAAGTGTTAGAAGTGAGAACTGATATGACTTCAAAGAGTTTTGGGTGCGCACGTGCTTTCTTGAGTACATATTCCCACAATCTCCCTTCGTGAATGCATTCCTTTACTCTGTCAACTTCAGCCTTTATAGCATAAAGATTGTGTAAAGCAACACTGTTTATTTTTTCATCTCTAGGAAGTGATTGGATCTCCTTTGGCTTGTATTTACTACATATTTCACAAGTACAGGAGAAATATGATATCTCGTTAAGATGAGCTGTACCGTCTTCCATCATGTATCTATCATGTTTTGCATAGAGCATGTAGGAGGCAGAATCAAAGGTATCACAGCCAAGAGCCACGGCTAGCGGGATTGTAAGGGGATGGCCTGCGCCAAAGAGATGAAGCGGAACAGAATCCGGCATCTCTTTTTTTGCAGTAATTATCATTCTTGCCAAAAGTCTGTATTCGTATGATTCCATGAATTCAACTGGACTTCCTAGTGCCAGCATTTGAAAACCGTATTTGACCAAAGCTCTGGTTGATTCTTTAACTAGATCCGAATACTCACTTCCCTGTATCGGCCCTATCCATATCTGTCCGTTGTCATCTCTTGTCTCCAGAGTTTCCTTTGATACCTTTAGTGTGTGATTTACATATTCTCTTGCCTTCTTCTTTGATAAACCAAAACCGGTCGGTTTGTCCAGTGGAATGGCAAAATCTGTCGCAATTCCTTTTTCAAATGATGCCATAGTTTTGTAATTTGTATCTATGTTGCCATATTCGAGAACTTGGTACCCACCTGAATCTGTCATCACTGCACCATCATAGTCAATTATTTTGTGGATTCCTTTTCTTACGGCATCATCACCGTGTTGTTTTAGTGTGATAAAGGCATTTGTTATAACAAGATCAAAACCAATCTCTCGTATTTTTTTTGTAGGTATTGACTGTCGTACTGGATGAATCACTGGCACATATGCTGGAGTCTCAATCTTTCCGTGATTAGTATGCAGTATTCCTATTCTTCCTGCTAGATCAGACTTTTTTATCTCAAACATTTCATGTTTTGATTTAACACAACGTAATTTGAACCTAGTACGGGAAAAATCTCTTCAGGTCTCTCTTTTCTGAAACTATTTTTAGCCAATCAACATTGTCTTCCTCTGCTTTGCCTTTTACAAAAAGAGACTCAATTTTTTTTACTGTACTGGATACTGATTTGTTAGTAGTATCAAATTGGAAAGTTTTCTTACGCCCTATATTTTTTATCGTATCGTAGTATGTAATTCCTATTATCTCACTACCCAAATTTTCGAGTGATTTTTTCTTATCATATCCTCTTTTCTTGTAAATCCCCTCCAAGTTGTATGGATTACGTCTCAATACTACAGCGATCTCTATCTTGCTTTTTGAAATGATGTAGGGAGCTAAATGCCCAACAAGTAATGCATTCTTCGGCATCTTTTTATCTAAAATCTTCTTTAGTTTTCGAACATCTACATCCAATACCTGATCGTTCTTTTCAGCCACACCTTCATTTATTGACAGTTTATTTACGTCTACTAGTTCTAACTCTAGTTTTCTTGCTAGTATTCCTGCCACCGTGTGTTTTCCTGTTCCAGGATTTCCTGTTATTATTTTCAACGAATAAGTTGAAGGATGAATTCAATTAAACACTTCTGCAATACTAATAAGAGAAGACATTGGACTTATTTTTATGCAGATCGGACTACTGGGCAAAACTAATGTTGGAAAATCAACATTTTTCTCAGCTGCAACTCAAACTGCCGTACAGATTGGAAATTACCCCTTTACTACAATTGAGCCCAATGTTGGTATTGTTTATGTTAAAACTGAATGTGCGTGCAAACATTTTGGGATAAATCATGTTCATCAGCTATGTGTAAAGGGAACTAGATTTATTCCTGTGAAACTAATTGATGTGGCAGGTCTTGTTCCTGGTGCTCATGAGGGAAAAGGACTAGGAAATAAATTTCTAGATGATGCAAGACAGGCAGAAGTACTGATCCATGTGGTAGATGCATCAGGGTCAACAGACATTCAAGGACAATCTGTGCCAGCTGGCACTCATAATCCGCTTGAAGATGTGTTGTTTGTAGAAGAGGAATTTGATCAATGGATGAAGCAGATACTTCAGAGGGAATGGCACAAGTTGACACGAGAGCTAGAAAGCAAGAGTGGTAAAATTGTTCATGCTATTACTCAAAGATTCAGTGGTCTTGGAATAGTGGAATATGATGTTGAAGTTGTCTTGCATCATTTGAATTTACAGATAAAAAAACCATTAGATTGGACTGAAAACGATATTCTCTCATTTGTAAAGGAATTAAGAAAGAGGACTAGACCGATTATAATTGCTGCCAACAAATCTGATCTCTGTCATGATCTTGGCATATTGGATGAATTAAAAAAAATACATAATACAATAGCATGTAGCGCAGAGACTGAATTATTGTTGAGAAAAGCTGCAAAAGGAGGTCTTGTAGATTATCTTCCAGGGGAGAAAGATTTCAAAATAAAAGGAATAAACCCGAGTCCACAACAACAAAAAGCATTAGATTTGGCTCAAAAGGTATTGTTTAAGATTGGGGGTACTGGCATTCAGCAAATACTGGATTCTGCTTGCTTTGATCTTTTAAAATTGATTGCAGTCTTTCCAGTAGAAGATGAATCAAAACTGTCAAACAAGAATGGGGAGATCTTGCCAGATGCACGATTACTTCCAGCAGGATCCACTGCAAGAGATCTCGCTAGAACGGTTCATGAAGATCTGGCAAAAGGCTTCCTTTATGCAGTAGACGTCAAGACAAAACAACGAGTGGGTGCAGAGCATCAATTAAAAAATGGGGACGTGTTGAAAATAGCGTCAACTCTAAGTAGAGGATAATATGCTTTGTCTAGGAATCGAAAGTACTGCTCACACTTTTTCGTGTGCTGTTATTGAGAAAAAGGGCAAAATTGGAAGGATTCTATCAGATGTTAGAAAAATATACCGACCACCTGAAGGTGAGGGAATACACCCACGAGAAGCATCTCGTCACCATGCTGAAAACTCTCCACAAGTACTCTCAGAATGTCTGGAGAAAGCTGGTGTAAAAATTACTGAACTTGATCTAGTCTCATATGCTGCAGGTCCAGGCCTCGGTCCATGCCTTAGAATTGGCGCAGTTGTAGCAAGATCTCTTTCTTCATACTATGGCATACCAGTATATCCAGTGAATCATGCGCTTGGTCATATTGAATTGGGTAAGATGCTTACCGGAGCAAAAGATCCTCTAGTTTTACTTGTATCAGGGGGTCATACTATGATTCTTGCATTTCTAGGTAAGAAATGGCGGGTATTTGGTGAAACGCTAGACATAACGCTAGGACAACTATTGGATCAAATTGGAAGACATGCTGGATTTGCATCGCCTTGCGGTACAAAGATCGAGGAACTTGCATCCAAATCATCTAATTATGAGCCTCTGCCATATGTAGTCAAAGGAAATGATGTCTCTTTTTCAGGTCTTCTTTCTGCCACAAAAAGAATAATTCCAAAAGGACTCGAGATGGCATGCTTTTCATTGCAAGAAACAGCATTTTCAATGATGGGCGAAGCTGTAGAAAGAGCTTTATCGTTTACAGGAAAGAATGAATTTCTAGTAGTGGGAGGCGTAGCGGCCAACAAGAGACTATCCGAAATTCTTCAAAGCATATGTAAAAGACATGATTGTAAATTCTTTGTATCTCCAAAGGAATATTCTGGAGACTGCGGTTCTCAGATCTCTTGGGTTGGATTATTAGAATCGTCAAAAAAAACTGGTGTAAAGCTAGAAAATACATTTGTAAGACAATCGTGGAGATTAGACACTGTAGAGATATTTTACTGATCCTTGTAGTTGGAAATAGCCTCTTGCACTGTTTTTTTCCATTTTCCGTTATTGAAGACCCCAAACTTGTATGTTTTTTCCCCTTCGTTAGTTTTAATTTTAATTCGAAGTTTTTTGATAAATGTTCCTTCTTTTGAGACTTCAGCTATGTCATTTAGCCTAGCTTCTATCACAGTTTCACCAAACTTTTTAGAAAAATCCATAATTCGTCCTTGTGTTTTGTCAAAAGCGATTCTCATGTTAGTAAGAGTAAGGATACCGATACCTAATGTATCTTCTGAACAGTCCTCTTGCATGATTTTTTTCTCGTCTGGTTCCATGAAATCTTTTTTTTATCGTATGTTATAACTGTATATAGTACAATCATTAATTTAGAGTATTGATGTAACATCTGTGTTTATTACTCATGTTGTTACATGAGTAGGATGTTAGTAATGAAAGGAATTCTTCTGATATAATTGTAACTTAAATTATGTGATATAATACTTGGTGATATTGAGATTAATAAAAAAAGGCGCGGAAGCAGATATTTATCTAACAACATGGAATGGCAGAAAATCAATTCTTAAAATTAGAAAAAGAAAAGAATATCGTAATGAAATTCTTGATAATAGAATTCGTATGCTGAGAACAATTAGGGAAACAAAGATGATTTCAGAAGTAAAATCATTTGGAGTCAATACTCCACTTGTTTATTTCATAAATCAAAATAAATTTGAAATTTACTTGCAATTTATACCAGGAGAATTGGTGAGAGATTTACCAAATGAAACGATAATAAAAACATGTGAAAAAATTGGAAAAATAATAGGTACTTTGCACAAGAATGGTATAATGCATGGAGATGTTACTACCTCAAATTTCATCCTGACATCTGACAAATTGACAATCTTAGATTTTGGGCTTGCCCAGAGAACAGAAAGAATCGAGGATCATGCCATTGATCTTAGGTTGTTCAAGGAGGTACTAAACAGTGCTCACGTTTCAATCGTAAATCAGGCATGGTTATCATTTTTGAAGGGATACGGTAAAATTGTAGGCAATTCGAGGAAGGAGAAAGTTATCTCACAGGTATCTGATATAGAAAAAAGAGGTAGATATGCAAATGTCGTCTAGTGTATTTTTTGTTTCATCCAACGAGAACAAGTTTAAGGAAGCAAATGCCATTTTGTCAGGATTTGGCATATCGCTGAAATTTTTCAAGTGCAAACTTCAGGAAGTACAAGCAAATAATTTGGAAGAAGTAGCACAACACAAAGCTAGACAAGCCTTTTCATTCTGTTCAAAACCCGTAATAATAGAAGATGATGGATTGTTTATTTCATCATTGAAAGGCTTCCCTGGACCATATTCATCCTTTGTATTTGATACTGTTGGAAATAAGGGAATTCTAAGATTATTGTCAAAACAAAGGAGTGCAACATTTAGATCTATTATTGCATATTCTGAAAAGGAAGGAGATATTGTGTTATTTGGTGCTAATGTACGTGGAAAAATATCTGAAAAAATACAAGGTAGCAAATGGGGATTTGATCCAATATTTGTTCCAGAGGGACAAACTTTGGCATATTCGCAACTAAAGAATAAAAATATTATTTCACACCGGTATTTGGCATTAAAAAAATTTGCTAATTGGTATCTGAATAAGAAGAAATCCAGCGGTCAATGAATCGCTCCTGATTTTGCAGTACTACAATTCTTGAAATTTCGCTTTCATCCATTACGGAATACCTTTTTCCTTGTCTTATCAACGCATTAGCAAAACGTCTCACTTCTGACATGTCCAACATATCGGAACGTTCTAGTCTGTTGGTTGAACGCCCTATGTGCATGTAAGACTTTATCTCTATAAAATGGGCATTTCCATGATTGAATATTCTAGAATACTCTGGAATTAAATGGTCACTATCATTGTAGCCTCTTATCAAAGTAACACGAAGTACAGTCCTGGTATTCATCTTTGAGATCATCTCAAGGCTAACATTCCATCTTTTCCAAGCATCTTTGTATTTTGGCCTATTGACAAGTTGGAAAATCTCCTCATTAGGAGCATTTGTCGATAAATACAACTGGGTTGGTAATGCATCCTCATCTTGCAATCTTTCAAGCATTTCAGGCTCCTGTCCGTTTGTAACCAAGAATACAGATTTTGTTGCAGGAAGCTGCTTGAGATATTTTATCAATTCAGGCAGTTGAGGATACATTGTAGGTTCACCTGAAAGTGATATTGCATAATGACTTGGAAGGAGTGATTCATCAATTTTTTTCTTATCACTTCGCACATCTCCATAATGTCCCATTATCAGCCTCTCCCGCTCTTCCATCAAGTTTGAAAGAATGATCTCAGGTGGTGCAACCTTCTCAGGAGGCATTTTCATTGCACTATAAAACTCCATTGGACGCCAACAATACACGCACCTATTCTCACAAAACATTCCAGCAGGTGAAAATTCCATACATCTATGAGTTGAAATGCCATAAAACTTGTGTTTGTAACAATCGCCTTCGTTTCTAAACGACTTTTTTGTCCAATGGCACAGTTCTACTGTGCTATGATCAGACACCCCGTACTTTGCCTTTTTGAGTTGATTTAAAATTACTGGCTTTATCTGGATGAATTCGTTGTTTGCCTCTACGGTTTCACCAGAACAGCTCATGTCAAATATTTTACCTGGTTTTAATTAAATCTACGTAGAGTTTATCATTGAGACACATGGTGCGCTCTCCATAGGAACACAAAGCACATGTCCCAAATAGAGCATGCTGTAGAAGATCACCGCTGCAGTGATTCCCATTGAGACATACCACATTCTAAATTTCATATTTGCAAATATTTTTTCTGTTAGTAATAAACTTACGGTTGATTGTCAGGTTAGAGGGGAAGGGTTTTAAAAAGATCAGATCCAATCTTCGATTTGATTATGAAATGAATTGAAAATTAGTCGTATTTGGCAATTTTAGATTAGGCCTAGAAATCACAAAAACTATCTTCACCTGCATTTTTAGTCCAGATAAGGGGACTATAATGGAGTTAACGGGAAATCTGGGTGGCGCTTACAATGTTAAAACAGGGAAAGATAATTGGACGAGGAATCATAAACCCATAATTCTTTCATGTTGTGAACTATAATCAAATCACCCAAAAGAAGATCCGCTAAGAACAAAATCAGTTAAGATTAATACTGGATTGAAAAGGACATCATTTTATGTGGCCCTTGTAGTACAGTGGCGAGTATAGGGGACTGTGGATCCCCGGACAGGGGTTCGATTCCCCTCAAGGGCCTTTATCTTAATCTCACAGGCATATGTGAACAAAATTAGAGGTAAAAAATATAAAAAACTCTCAAAATATTCCGTATTTACTAGATTCCATTTCTTCTTTTATCGCAAGTTTTATCTTTGTGTTTTTTTGAATGACTTTCTGTTCAAGCCACTTCAAAAATTTATGTTCCAGTGTCTTTCCCTTTATTTTTTCAAAATCTGGACCTAATTGATCAGATAGTTTTCTTACAAGTGACTTGTTAATACACACTACATAAAAATGCCATCCAAATGCAAATTCTGAATCAGTTACGATAAAATCTTTTTCTCCATGGACCATTTGTTCAAGTTTGCTCAGTGTAGATATTATTGCCTTGCTAGTAGATTCATAGTCGGTTGCAGAAACATTGATGTTTATTCTCTCTTCCATCACTATTCACATAAGGTTTACAAATAAAAACATGACTGCCTACAAGGTATTTTGATTCAGTAAATGTTCTACTTCGATATTAAAATATGTTTTTAGTATATTCATATAGCTCTTTATCGGTGGTGGGATCTCATCTCCACATGCTATTCCCAAATTCTTTGCATTTATCCAAATTACAAGAGTCTGAAGGATTGTTAGAAATCTAGTATTTTCTACACCTTTAGATGATATTGCCCTTGAATATCGTTCCGCAAATTCCCATGCGGTAACAAAATCTATGCAATCAGTTCCAAATATTGTAACAACTTGTTCTTTTAGATCATCTGATTTTTTGAATGGAGTTATATTAAGAATGTAAGGAAATTCTACCTTATCAGGTAGACAACCAGGTAGGGGACTCCATATGGTTATGATTCTACAATCTTTCTTCAATGTGGAAAATTTCTCCATCATTTTTTCTATAATGGTCTCGTCTGAAAACCAAAATAAAATTACCGTTGCATCGCTGATATTAGATTCTAACACATCTTCACACTTTAAAATCCAATTAGAAAGATTTTTGTCTTCGAGTGCTTTCTTGGCAGATAAAATTTTCTCATTATTGTTATCGACCCCAATTGCTTTTTTTACTCCAAATTCTTCCAATGCAACGATTAAACTGTGCCCATTGCCGCATCCTAAATGATAAAAAACGTCATTTTTGCTCAAGGAGGCGAACTCAAAAATCTCACCGAGTGTATTATCTTGTAATTCAACATTCTCACCAGTCATAATTGACGCGGGAAGCGTGTTTAGGTATTCCTCTATTTTCACATTAAAAGAAATTTCTAGACTACATTTATTCCCTTATTCTTTCTAGGGAGGACACAGCTTGCCATAGCGTTACTCTCACGTATGATGGCATGTTTGGGTCTTGTGTTATTTCGTCAAGTACGCTTATTGCATTAGATGCTCTTACAGAAACAGAATATTCTTGTTTTTTTAGTTCGATTACCAGATCCGAGAGGTTTTTCTTTATGTTTTTTGGGGTTGAAGGATTTGTAGCTGTGTCTTCAAGAGCGATGATTGCAGCATTGAGAGTTTCATCATTTTGATTTTTCTTTTCTGTCATAGGGATCACGCTAAACTAATTGTACTTATTTTATAAAGTTTGCATCATGCTTCCAAAAAGAGGTTTCCTGATTCTACTGTTACTTTGTATGACTGTAAATCCTTTATTTTTGCCGGAAAATCTGAAAGATTTCCTGTTTTACAATCAAATTTTGCTCCATGCCAACCACATGTCAATATATGTCCATCCAAACTTCCTTCAGAAAGACTTGCCCCTGCATGAGTACAAGTATCATTCATCGCATAAAAGTTGCCATCTATGTTGACCACTAGTATCTCCTTTCCATCAGCTGTCACCTTTTGCATTTTGCCTGGCGGAATATCTGTGGTCTTGCCAACAACTATTTTTCCCATATAATCTCCTTTTTGTGACTCTTAATAATTTTAATGTTACACGTGAACTAGAATGAAAACTTTAGACAAATTTTATTGTATTTTCTAATTTCCCAAGCCTATCTATTTCCATCTCTATTTTGTCGCCATTTTTCAAAAACACTGCATCAGGCTTGTTTAGCATGACTCCTGCAGGAGTACCAGTTGATATGATATCGCCTTTTTCTAATGTCATTACCTTGCTTAGGATTGAAACTATTGAAGCTACTTTAAGATGCATGTTTGAGGTGGATGAATTTTGTCTAATTATGCCATTTACCTTAGTTACCATCTTGAGATTCTGTGGATCAGATATTTCATCGGAAGTGGTTATCCAAGGTCCACACGGGGCAAACGTGTCAAATCCCTTTGCACGAGTGAATTGTTTATCCTTAGCTTGTATGTCACGGGCTGATGCATCATTTAATATCATGTAACCAAATATGATTTTTTTTGCTTCATCTTCCGAAATATTTTTACAGTCTTTTCCGATTATCAACGCAAGTTCTATTTCATAATCAAGCTTTGACACGAATGATGGACAAATTATGTCAGAAGTTGCTCCGTTAAGTGTTGATCTTGGTTTTATTATTATGGCAGGTTCATCTGGAGGAATTAGGTTTTGTTCTTTTGCATGATCCTTATAGTTAAATGCCAGACAAATTATTTTTGATGGATTTGGAATAGGTGGAAGAAGTTTAAAATCTGATATTTTACCATCATAGTTAAGATGAGAAGCTTTTTGTTTTATTTCATCATACCAACCGTCGAACAAAAAATCCTTGATACTCTGTGGTATTGGAATTCCTGTTTGCGCGGTAATGCTTTCTCTTGTAAGAACTTTGTCTTCATTGACAAATCCATATGTTTCCATGTTTTCTTTTAGTAATCTAGCAATCTTCATTTTACTCACTTGTGTGTGTATATCACTTGACTTGCAGAATCTTTTCTACAATATCCGTATCTTACGAACTGAATTTCTGTGCCCACATTTAATTCTAAGTAGTGTGGTTCAACAAACGCTTGTTTAATTTCCAAGCTGTTTTCATTGAATTGTTCGTTTACAAAAAGAATTTTTGGAATTAAAACCTCTATTTTTACAACATTTTGTCTAGGAACCCACTGAATCTTTGGAATCTGAGGCTTGAAAT
Source organism: Nitrosotalea sp. (assembly GCA_050749325.1). Lineage (GTDB taxonomy): Archaea > Thermoproteota > Nitrososphaeria > Nitrososphaerales > Nitrosopumilaceae > Nitrosotalea. Next base: position 15,086 of record JBOGRA010000001.1, read on the forward strand.
TATTGTCTGTCATATCTGTCTCTATTTCTATTCCAGTTTTGGTTATCCTAACATTGTACAGTTCCAACAACCTTAATTCATCTCCAACTTTCAAAGATTTGGCGTCGTCACCTGATATGTAAAAAGATCCATCGACTTGGATTTTCCTTTTACCCATGTCTTTCTGAGGATGATTTGGAACGTCTATCTCTGTCAGGTTGTTGTTTTTTACTTTTAGTTTTACAGGATCAGTGACAATGAATAACCTAATGCTTGTAGGGTCCACTATTTTTCTATTGAATGACTCTAAAGTTTCAAACGGTGCAAAGGTGTCAGATTTTGTGAAACTCAACGAAAGCACAAACTTTCTAATTGCCTCAGGAACAATTCCACGTCTTCGCATTGCTTCAAGAGTTGGTAACCTCGGATCGTCATAACCCGAAACTTTCCCTTCTTCTACAAGTGGCTTCAATATCCTCTTAGACACTGGTATTCCATCAAATTCTAATCTTGCAAATTCGAGAACTTTTGGTTTTCTCATTTTGAGCTTATCCAAAATTGCATAGTAAAGCTCATTTCGGAGTTCATATTCTTTAGTTCGAAATGCATGTGTTATGCCATCAATGCTGTCTTCTATAGCTACTGCAAAATCATAATTTGGCCATACTCTGTATTTGTCTTTGTGAATTGGATGCGGCTCATCTATTATTCTTAGCAATGTGGGATCGCGCATAACTGTGTTTTCAGCATGCATGTCTCCACGAAATCTTACAATTGCCTCTCCAGGTTTATATTTTTTAAACATATCATTCCAACGTTTTGTGTTTTGTGAAAGATCTCCTGATCTACATTTGCACGATACCATTTCACGTCTATTTTTACTTATTATTTCCTTATTGCAAGTACAGACATAGGCATTTCCAGATTGAATTATTTCTTCTGCCTTCTTGTAAATTAATTCCATGTCGTCTGAAGTATTCTTCACATGATCATATTTTACGCCCAACCAATCTAGCCCTACTTTTATTGCGGCATAATATTCTAACCGTTCCTTCTCTGGGTTTGTATCGTCAAATCTAAAGATGAGTTTGCCTCCATACATTCGTGCATATTCTTCATCTATTATTGCAGCTTTTGCATGGCCTATGTGTGGATATCCATTAGGCTCTGGAGGAAATCTAGTGACTATTTTACCTTGTTCTACCCCATCAAGAGGTGGTAGGCCATCTCTATCCTGTTTTGGTTTAACTATTAACAATTCTGGAAATTTATTTTCAAGCTCTGCTTTTTGTGTAGATAATGAAAGTGTATTTACTTCGTTTACTACTTCAGAAATTACAGGTATTACTTCTTTTGTCTTTCCTCTAAGTTCGGGTCTAGACCCCATCACTTTTGAAATTATTGTATCGTTTCTAGTTTTTCCATCGTGTTCGGAGGCATTTAACAGAGCTATTCCACGTATTATTTTCCTTATCTCGTCATCCAATTATAGACTCCTCTCTACTACAAAATCTAACAAGGAAAGCAGATCTTTCCTTGCAGGACTGTCATACCTAGAAATGGATTTCCTTGCAGTATCCAAGTGGTGAGAAGCTTTTTTCCGTATCGCCTTTTCAATTCCAAGAGATGATATTACCTCCACGACCTTTTCCACTTCGGTCTTTGATATTGATGTGTTCCCAAAGGCATTGAGAATGATTCTTTTCTCTTTTCCTTCTGCAAGTTTTATAGCTAAAAGAATAGGTAGAGACTTTTTCCCTTCTCTTATATCATTTCCTACGGGCTTTTTTGTAATCCTTGGGTTTCCTATGACTCCAATCAAATCATCAACTATTTGGAAAGATATGCCTAGATTTTTGCCATAAATTGCAAGTCTTCTAACATCTGATTTTGTAGTGTTTGCAGAAAGAGCACCCATTGCACAAGCCGCTACAAATAGAGACGAAGTCTTTTTTTCTATCATCTTTATGTATTGTGGTTCTGTGGGAATGATCTTTGACTGGGCCATACTTATGTCTAGTACTTGTCCCTCACACACATCAGTACATGCTCTTGAAAGTGTAGATATGATGGAAAGACTAACTTCTTTTGGAATACGTATGGCAGAATTTGAAATAATTTCAAATGCCTTTGAAAAAAGTAGGTCGCCAGCTAGAATTCCAACTGGAATGCCAAATTTCATATGTACAGTGGGAACTCCATGTCTTACTTCGTCTTTATCCATTATGTCATCATGAACTAATGTGAAGTTGTGTACCATCTCAATTGCGACAGCTGCTGGAATTGCTTGTTTTATGGATCCTCCTAAAAGCTCGCAGCTTTTTAGGACTAGATATGGTCTTAGACGTTTTCCTCCATGCTCAATTAGATAACTCGCAGCCTGGTATAGATCCGAGGGTTCACCTTTTAGCCTAGACAAGAGAAATGAATCAATTCTTGTTGCAATCTTAACAACATTATTCAATTGCTTCATCTTTCAACTCCCACCGATGATCTGGAAAATGATATTTCAAAGACGTTTCTAAACGATTTTTGAGGTCGTCTCTATTCCATATTTTAAGAATTTTCTTATGAGTTTCTGTTATGTCATTCTTTGACTCGGAAAGAAAATACAATGCAACTAGCATCCAAGGACAGAAGATCTGCGGAGATTCTTCAATTTCAGATAAAAGCTCATCAAATGTTACCAACTTGATTGCAGATATTTCATCTTCTACGAGTTTTATTTTCTTAGAATCATCCACTATGCCTATGAGCGTGCCACAAACCTCATTTTCAGAACCTATGTCTTTGTATGGTACATGATATTCGAACTTGAACAAGTAATCCAACTTGCAAGTTATTCCAAGTTCTTCTGGGAGTCTTCTTTCTGCTGAAGACACATATGTTTCAGATTGTCTAGGATGACTTGCGACTGTTCCATCCCAATCTCCAGGCCAAAGCATTTTGCTCATACTCCTTTGTGTTAACAAAAGTTTTCCATCATTGTTGAATAACAAAATTGTAAATGCTCTGTGTAATTTTCCATTAAGAAGGTGGCATTTTATTTTCTCTTCGGTTCCTACCTGATTATCGTTGCTGTCTACCAGAATTAAATATTCCATACTTGTTTATACTCTGAATATTGTCCCTTCAAATTCTTTGCCATTTATTGCATTCACTATTCTTTGAGGTATTTTTCCATTCACAAAGAAGACGTTAGTACCATTCTTAGACATAGCAAGAGCCTCTTTTATTTTACGGTTCATTCCACCAGTAACGTCCATTTTTACATCTGTAATGGTAGGTCTTTCTGTAGTTATTTTATGAATTAATTTTTTAGTTTTGATGTTAGAATATACTCCATCTACATTTGTTACGAAAATTGCAAGACGAGGTTTTAGGATTCTAGCCAGCATTCCCATTATTTTGTCTCCAGACAATATGTAGAACTTATTTTTGCCAAACCACATGACGTCGCCATAAGAGATAGGAATCAATCCAGTATTGGCAATTTTTGGAATTTCTTTAACTTTTTTTATTATTGGTTTGTTTCCAAAAATAAAATCAGTTGGAGGTAAGCAATATGGGTTAAGATTTGATCGAAGAAATGATTGATGAACTAGTTTGTTTAATTCTACCATGGAATTCTTGACAACTGAAACACCTTTGATACGGTATCTGTCAGGTTTTGTATGCATGCCGTATTTTACAGACCAGTAATGCCCAAAAGAGCCACCCCCATGAATTATCATATATGGCTCCTTTATCTTTCTCAAATGAAAAGCAATTTGTTTGATTGTAGATACATTGGCCGTTAGTGGTTTTTGTTTATTTGTAATTATTGATCCGCCAAGTTTGATCAAAATCATGATTTTTAACAATGATATGGTCGGTTTTAAAAAGTATCTCCCGTCTTTCTGCCTATGATCATTATGAAAGAGTTTTTTGGATTACAAATAGCTTAATCCATCAAAGTCTATCTTTGCAATAAAACAGTCACTATTTTTTTTTAAATTCTCTAATGTGGTCGTTACGTTGGATTCATCTACTAAAGAAATTATGCAACCGCCTCCGCCAGCCCCAGTTATTTTAGCTCCATATGACGTCTTGGATGCTTCTTTTATGAGAAGATCAAGCTTATCTGTTGACACGTTTATTTTCTCTAATAATTCTTGATTTTGTGATATTAGAGAACCCAGTTTGTTTAGATCATTTTCTTTCAATCTCAACAACGCCTCTCTTACCAATTCCTCCTCCTGTTTACACATTTCTGCAAACCTCCTTTCATTCTTGTTTTTAAATTCCCTTACCTTCAAAACAATTTCTCTTGTGTTGTGAAGCTGATTTGAGTTTGCTATTATCAAACTAAGATTATTTTTAGAATCAATTTTCTCAAACCCATTTTTGTCGTATGACATCAATCCACCAAAAGTAGAGACGGATGAATCCGCACCTGATACATCTTCAAATATTATACGTTCAGATTCTATGGATCTTTTTAGAACTTGTTCCTTTGACTTTTTATCAAATAGCCCAGCAACTGACGCTGTTACTGCAACACATGAAGCTGAGGATGAGCCAAGACCTATCCCAGCAGGAATATCTGATTTTAGAACTATCTCTACACCTTTGTTTTCATTAAATTCTTTCAAAGTTTCCTTTACAATGTAGAAAAAAGGCATCATAAATCTAGTTGGTATTGAATTCAGGCTAGGTGATGCATTCAAATCAATTTCCGCATTTCCCAATTCCGATCTTATGCGTATCTTTGGCTCGTCTAAAAACTGAGAAGTTGCTGTAATCCTCTTGTCAATGGCACAAAGTATTGCCTTGACACCATATACTACAAAATGTTCTCCAAAAAGAATTACCTTGCCTGGAGCTGACGCTGTTGATTTCATGAAAAAATGATCGATGCATATCCTACCACTGATTTTTTTTCGCCTGTGACATCTCCGCTGGTGGCATACTTTGCTAGTGTGCCCCTGGTAGCACCCAATTCTTTGCAGGCTATCATGGTAGAAGCTATCGCTCCATATCCACATGCACTAACTTGATTTTTCTGTAAAATGTTATAAAATTTGTCAACATCCATTTCCAATATGGGCTCGATCAAAGATTTGTCTTGCTTATGTGCAAATTTGTTTTCTTCATAATGTGTAAAGTCAGAAGAGCCAATTATTACAGTTTTTTTATTTTTCACTATCTTTGATACGGACATACCTAATTCTGTTGCCGCACTGTAGCTCTGATTTATCAAAATTATGGGCAGCATCTTAAATTTATGAGAGTAGATTTCTTGTAGCATTGGTATTTGCACTTCAAGGCTATGGTCTCTTGTATGTGAAAAAAAGTCTAATTCTATGTTCCTTGATGCCTTGTTAATTTCAAGCGCTGCATCCGTGTCAACTTCAACATCTCCAAGCGGTGTCCTCCATAAACCGTCTTTCATAGTAGCTATGTCGCAGCCAATTCCCCAATGATTTGGCCCTATGATTATTACAAGTTCTGGTTTTAATGAAGAAATTGCATAATAAGAATATGCGGCAATTGGGCCAGAGTATACGTACCCAGCATGAGGGCAAATGACCCCTATTACGTTTTCACCATCTGGCAAGGGAGGTAATTTTCCGGGACCAAAACTATGTAGGAAACAATCTTTAATAGTTGATCTTAGTTCTTGTTGTGTTTTTGGATAGAACATTCCAGCTACAGCTGGTGTTCTTATCTGCATTGTGTTATTGCCTCTGATTTCTTGTTCTCAGTGGCGGCATTCTTTCAGATTCTTCTTCTAATTCTTCTTCTGTTATCTTAGTTTCAAAGTCTTCTATTTCGTATTTCATTGACTCGTCAGCTTTGATATTTCCATTTTGTAATAATATTTCTCTAGCTAATAACCAATAGATTGCAGCAAGAGATTTCCGGCCTCTGTTATTTGCAGGTATGACTAGATCAACTTTGGACGTAACATTGTCTGTATTTGCAACTGCAATTACCGGTATTCCAGCGTTTGTAGCTTCCAAAATTGCTTGTTCGTCTACCTGAGGGTCTGCAACGAGAACTAATTCTGGTTCTATGTAATAAGGCAAAAGTGGATTTGTGAGAGTGCCAGGCATAAATCTCCCAAGCATGGGGGTTGCACCTACAAGTTCACAAAACTTTTCAATTGGAGTACTTGCATATTCTCTTCCTGAGCAAATGAATACCTTTGAGATAGTTGCCCTGTTGATGAATTTGGCAGCTGTTTGAATACGAGACAGTGTTTTCTTACTATCGATAATGTAGAGACCTTCGTTTGTTGCCTTTGTAATAAACGGTATCATGAATTTTGTCTTAACTTGAGTACCTACTCTTATCCCTGTAGACAACACATACTTTTCCATATGTTCAAATTCTTCCTGTTTAATCATGACGTGTTCTTAAATCTCGACCATTCCACGTATTAAATCATACTCTGAGATACGCAGTAATTCATTTAGTTTAGCTATTCTTTCTCCACCTATTACACCTGTCTTTAACATCTTGGATTTTGTAGCGATTCCAATATGTGATATGTGAGAATCAGATGATTCTCCAGATCTGTGGGACGTGATTAATTTTATATTGTTTTTGGACGCTTCCTTTGCAAATTCGATAGCATCGTAAAGACTTCCTGCTTGATTTACCTTTAAAATTGCCGCATTACATGCTTTTTTCTTTGCTGCATTCTTCAGAATTTCAGTATTAGTTACTAAAAGATCATCCCCAGTTATTAAGACGCTTGGAAACTTTTTCGTTAATATGGCCATGTCTTCAAAGGCCTCCTCGTGAACTGCATCTTCCGCATACGCTAATTTGTATTTACTTATTATTTCAGAAGCAAAATCGATTTGCTCTTCTGGCGTATTCTCAAAGCCTGCCCTGTCATAAACATATTTCTTTTTATTCTCATTCCACTGTGTAGTTGAAGCAAAATCTACTCCTAACGAAACTTCTTTTCCTAATGTAAATCCTAATTGTTCGCAGGCTCTTGCAGATATTTCCAATGCCTCTTCATTGTTGAGTTTTGGGGCCCAGCCACCCTCGTCCCCCCTTCCATTTGTGAATTCTGGATCTTTTTTTGCCAGTATCTTCCCAAGTTCTTTGTGTACTGAAAAATTTACTTCAATGGAATCTCTTATGGTCTTTGAACCCGTAGCACAAACTAGTATCTCTTGAATATCTGGAGTTCCAGGACCTGCATGAGCCCCACCACCTAAAATATTGCCCAGAGGAAATGGAAATCTAAGATCAGAATCTTTGGTTAATAATTTAAACATTGGAATTCCCTCTGATTTTGCTGCAGATTCTGTTGATGCTATAGTTAGAGAGAATGCTATAGAGCCGCCAATTTTTGAATAATTAGGAGTTGAATCTATTTCTCTCAGTGTTTCATGAATGGATTTTAAATCCGAAGGATCAAGCCCGATAAATTTTTTTTCGTTTGCTTTTAAGATCTCAAGACTTTTCTCAGGTCTATTATCTGGAAAACTTATTGCTTCATGTTTTCCTACGCTTGCACCGGATGGTGCACAAACCCTTCCAATATGTCCATTATCTATAATCACATCTATTTCTATTGTTTTACATCCTCTGCTGTTGTAGAGTAATCTCCCCTTTATTGACGCAATCCGTGCCATTCTACTCTAGCTCGGATTGAACTTCTTGCTCCCTTCTCCTTATTGCTTCATAAAATGGAATAACTTGATGAATCGTTTCCACTGATGTTAACATCATAGTTCTACAACAATATCGTTTTAATCCCAAGGAATTTAAGATCTTTGCTGGATCCTCGCCGCTTTTTACGCGATTTTGGTATTCCTTGAATTTATCTGCAATTAAATTTCCACAAGTAAAACATCTAACAGGAATTAGCACATTTTAAAAAAGTAATCAAGGCTTATAAAAACCATACATGGGTATTGCATCTGCGGGAGTCGCCCAGCCTGGTCAAAGGCGCTAGCTTGAGGGGCTAGTATCTTAGGATTTCGAGGGTTCAAATCCCTTCTCCCGCACTTGATAATTGTATTTTGGTAAAGCCCTTATTTGACATAAATTTTTGAAACCATATGGAAATTACAGTTAAACAAATGATGCAAATTGAGAAAAATGGCCATCAGATGGGATTTCTTCGAAAACTGATGATGGAGAATGCTGGAGCATCAACAGCAAGATATCTACTTGAGAAATACACGAACTTACAGGAAAAGAAAATCATGGTATTTGCAGGATTAGGTAACAATGGGGGAGATTCATTTGTGGTAACAAGGCATCTCGCAGGATTTGGTTGTAACCCAGATGTTGTCTTACTTGGAAATCCAGATAAAATAAAAACTGAAGAGTCTATCTCTAATTGGAAAATTCTAGAAAAAATGGATTCAGTAAATCTTATGATTACATCTGATCCAACTTCGATTCTCTTTGATGCTGACATAATTGTTGACGGTATTCTGGGGACTGGAATTTTAGGTAAAATAAAGGAACCTTATGCTACTGCAATAGATTTGATAAATAAATCTAGTGCCTTCAAACTGGCGATAGACATACCTTCTGGGTTGAATCCTGATTCCGGTTCTATGATAGATAAATGTGTAAAAGCAGATGTAACAATTACGTACCATAAAATGAAGATTGGAATGCTAAAGGGAGTAGACATGTGCGGAAAAATAATAGTTGAAAAAATAGGAATTCCGCCAGAGGCCGAAGTGGGGGTATTATGAAAGTTTACCAGCTTGAAGTAGGAAGTATGCAAAATTTTACTTACATACTTGAGGATGAACAAACAAGCGAGGCTATAATTCTTGATCCTTCATGGGATCTTGATCTGATAGTGGAGATAATCGAGAAGAACGGTCTACAAGTAAAATACATCATAAACACCCATCATCATTTTGACCATACTATAGGTAATGACGCCATGGTGAGAAAGACTGGAGCTAAGATCTTACAGCATGCATCTTCAACTCTAGAAAACGATATGATAGTATCTGAAGGTGACAAAATTAAATTTGGAAATTCGGAACTTGTTGTTATTCATACCCCTGGGCATTCAAAAGACAGCATGTGCCTCGTTGGAGATGGAAAGATCTTCTCAGGTGATACGTTATTTGTGGGAAACTGTGGTAGGATTGATCTTCCAGGAGGCAGTGCTAGAGATCTTTATCACAGCTTATTTGATGTAATTTCCAAGATAGATGAGAGCCTGACTCTTTATCCAGGTCATAATTATGGCAGTTCACCCACATCTACAATAGGAAGAGAAAAGAAAACCAATTTTGTGCTTCAACCTAGAACAGAAAAAGAATTTCTAGAATTTATGAGCAGTGATTAATTTTTGCAAGATATAGAGATACTAGGGAACAAAAAAGAAGGCCAGGATTTTATTGATAAGACAAAGCAAAAGCGATTTGCTTTTTCCCTAGTGATATCATATACTGCAACCTCCGAAATCCAAGGTATTACAATCGCTGGTGAGCATCCAGACCTAATAAAATATACTGGGCCGGCAGACGCTGAGTTCATCCACTATGGATATTGTAAAAGCATATCTGTCATACCTATGACCCCTGATGGCAAACCCACACCAGCTCTTCTGACAAAAACAGCTTTAGAAGCAGCAAGCATACCAAGCATAGTAATTAATGCCGGAAGTAAGATTACTCCAAAACTTCCATTCATAGACATGAATTTAAAATATGGAAAAAATATCTCAAGCGAAGCTGCGTTAAGTCAAGAAGAGGTAAGAAAAGCAGTAGAATATGGGAGAATAATCGGTAGATTTCTTGGTGCCTCAACTGACTGTTTAGTAATCGGAGAAAGTATTCCGGGAGGGACTACAACAGCTCTTGGAGTGCTCGAAGGACTTGGCCTAAAAGCACTGGTAAGCAGTAGTATGCCTGATAATCCAATACATCTCAAGACCCAAGTTGTAAAAAATGCACTAAAAAGAGTGCAATCAAATGATCCTTTTGACATTGTTGCAGAGATTGGTGATCCAATGATACCTACAGTTGCTGGAATACTTAGTACCTCGTCTGAAATCACAAAGGTGTTATTGGCAGGTGGTACACAGATGGCGGCAGTCTTATGTTTTGCAAAAAGTATGGGTTTTGGAGGTAAAAACACTGCTATAGGCACCACCTCATATGTTGCAGATGACCAGTCAGCAAATTTAGCTGAAACAGTTGGTCAAATATTTGATATGCCAATACTAGTTGCCAAACTTAGACTTGGCCAATCCAGCATTCCAGGTCTTCGTTCTTATGCTGAAGGATTTGTTAAAGAAGGAGCAGGTGCAGGAGGAGCTTCTATAGCATGTATGTTAAAAACTGGAATGGATGCAGAAAAATTACTTACCCTTACAGAAAAAGAGTATAAAAAAATCACTTGACTGTCACAGATTTTGCCAAGTTTCTTGGATAATCAGGATCCGTGTCTTTTTCAACCGCTGCATAATAAGCCAAAAGTTGAACAGGTACTATTTCCACTAACGGATACATGGATTCATCCATCTGTGATATCTCTACCCAGTAATCATAAACGTCACTAGGCTTGTCTGAAATCCCGATGACCTTTGCTCCCCTGGCCTTTATTTCGCGTGCACTAGTTAACGTATCAGAATAGGTAGAATCACTTGGATTGATCATAATGACATATGTATTAGAATCCATTAATGCAAGTGGACCATGTTTTAGCTCTCCTCCGGGAAGACCCTCTGCATGTATGTACGTGAGTTCCTTTAACTTTAGCGAAGCTTCTAATGCTATAGGATAATGGATTCCCCTTCCAAGTATGTATATGTCAGATACATCCTTGATCTTTTTTGCTATCTCCTTAATCTTAGAATCGTCAGAAAGAATCTTTTTGATTGCTTCTGATGCTTTGGTAAAGTTCATGCCAGCACTACCACTGCATATCTTATCGGTCATTTTGTATAGTATCGCAAGTTGTGCAGTGAAACTCTTTGTAGCAGCCACTCCTATTTCAGGACCACAACCTAGTCCTATGGATATAGATGATAAATGAACCAGGGATGATGTCATTATGTTTACAATTGAAATAATTTTGGTGCCTGCTTTCTTTGCAATATTTACAGCCTCCAACACATCTGCACTTTCACCACTCTGAGACAATGCTATCAAGATGGACTGTTGCTCGAAAATATCAGGAGAAAAGTGTGCCTCGCTTGATATTATTGGCTCTATCTTGATCTTTGCATATTTTGAAAAAAGGAATTTGGCTACAAGTGCGGCATTATAGCTTGTTCCGCTGCCAGTTATGTAAAGTATTTTTGCATGTCTGACAAAATCAGTTGCTAAATCCAGTTCAAGTTTTGTATTATTTCCGGCATTTAGTATTGTAGCAGGTTGTTCTGATATTTCCTTGAGAGTAAAATGTGCATATTCTCCTTTGTATACATCGGCAAATTCCTTTGACACCTTGGTTATTTGATGTTGTACCGGATTTGTATCAAAATCGAAAATCTGAATTCCAGACGCATTGATAATTACAAATTCCCTGTTATCCAAATAAATAACCTCATCCGTGTTCTCCACAAATCCTAAAACATCACTAGAAACAAAGTATTCTTCTTTTCCAATTCCTATTATGAGAGGTTCATGAAATCTTGCTGCAGATAATGTCCCATCTTCAAAAACAGCGACAAAAGCATAACTTCCCTTAAGATCAGAAACAGTATGAACCATTGACTGCTTTATGTCTCGTGTTTTATCATAATGGTATTGAAGAAGATTTGCAATTACCTCACTATCTGTCTGACTTTTGAATGCATACCCATTCTCTTGAAGTTCTCTCTTTAACTCCTCATGGTTTTCTATTATTCCATTGTGAACAATAGCTATTTCTCCAGTACTGGATGGATGAGGGTGCGCATTTGTATCAGTAACCATGCCATGCGTGGCCCATCTCGTATGTCCTATTCCGACAGTTCCAGAAAGTTCGTCAAGTCTTACTGCCATATTTACTTCAATCACTTTTCCTACCCCTTTTCTTACTAGAATATGATCATTAGAAAATGTGGCAACGCCGACGCTGTCATAACCCCGATACTCCATCCTCTTTAGGCCCTTGACTATTATCGGCGCAGCTTGGTTGATACCTAGATATCCTATGATTGAACACATATCGCTATTCTATGTCACTTCTGGATAAATAATAATTGTGTATGTTTTACTCGGTTGGTTGTTCATTTTTTACTTCTTCAATGGGCTTTTGCTTGACTTTGCCCAAGTCTACCTCAGGTGATAGACTCACCCGATTTTCTTCTTCTACAGTGACAGTATATGATGGGATGTTTATTGTCCTCTCTCCTATCATAACATGTCCATGTACGACGGCCTGTCTTGCAAGGTAAGGGCTTTTGATATTGGCTTTTTTCTGAATTACTGTTTGTAATCTGCGCGATAGTAAATCAGTTACTTTCAGATTCAAAACATCATCTAAGGTGGAATCTTCTTTTACTAATCCTATCCGTGTCAACGATCTCATTAGGATTGGCTCTTTATTGCTTCTTACCTCTTGTGTTAAAGCCAAAAGAGATCTTGCTTGATTTCTTATTCTGGAAAGTTCTGTGTGTGCTTTCCAAAGTTCTCTCTTGTTCTTAAGTCCATAAGTGCCAAGAACATACAGTTCTTCGCTCAATAGATCGTAATTTAGAGGTCGTTTTGGCTTTCTCCACATTTTGCGAGAATTCTTTGGATGATCTCCCATCTATCTCACCTATTTGGCCTTCTTTTCCACAGCTGGTTTTGCATCCTTTGTAGGAGCTGTTGCCCCTTTTGTAGCAGCTGCAGGAGTTGCTGCGCCTTTCTCGGTTGTAGCAGCTGCAGGAGCTGCTGCGGCACCAGCTGCAGGAGCTGCTGCGCCTTCAACCGGTGTACCAGCTGGTAACACCTTTCCGCCCTTACGAACTCCTACCGCACCACCTTTTCTGCCCGTTGTTCGAGTTCTTTGTCCTCTTACCTTTAATCCATAAGTGTGACGAAATCCTCTCCAGCTATTCATTCCCTTTTCTCTTTCAACATCATTTCTCACATTGAAATCTATGTCAGAAGTAATCAGATGTAAATCGTTACCTGAATCCATGTCTTTTCTTCTGTTAAGGAACCATTGTGGAATATTAGCTGATGACGGATTTCTCATTGCTTTTTCTATCTCTTCAACTTGGGACTCGGTGAGAAAACCTACGTTACTATTAGGATTTATTTTTAATATATCTAAGATAGATTTTGCAAAACTGTAACCTATTCCTTTTACTTGACTTATGCCTATTATAGTCTTTTTAGCACCAGGTATATCTTTACCCGCAATCCTGACAATGTGTCTAAATTCTTGTGAAGACAAGTATTGGAAAATCTCCTCTATCCCCGATAAAAACCATGCTAAAATAATAATACTTTAAATCAGAATTCTGCTGTACTTAGCGTATTGACACAGGATCTTGAAAATCTTATTAATCGAAGTTACAACTCGGAGCCAAAATATACTGAAGTAATGGCAGGTGTTCCTGAGGATTACAAACAGGTCAAGACATTAGGCGATCTCTTGCAAATTAATTACAAAATAGTAAGTGCTAAAGAACAACTACGAAGGAACTTGATTTCGAAGATCAAGACAAATAATATCAAGTATCCGAGCATCATAGGATTTGACAATGACGTCATACCATCCCTTGATCGTGCAATACTGTCATGCCATGATGTAATATTGGTCGGCCAAATTGGCCAGGCCAAAACAAGGATTGCTCAAACAATCGCGGAAAACTTACTTTCACCAATGCCTGTGATAAGAGGAAGCATCACAAATGATTGTCCAATGGATCTACCATCTCATGAATTACTTTGTTTACTACAAGATAGGGAAAACACCATGTCAAGTCCTAGGTTTTATGTAGATTCTAATAGCATGGAAAAGATTCGTAATGATAAACTCGAAACACCAATAGAATGGCTATGGGGGAAAGACAGATTCAAATATGTTCTTGCAACACCTGACATTTCTGTAAAAGATCTAGTGGGACAGATTGATGCAATAAAAATAACGAAAAAAGGAACAGAAATGTATGAAATTGAATCTTATTCTCCTGGACAACTAATGCAGGCAAAACATGGTTTATTTTGCATTGATGAACTTCCAGTACTTGATACACGAAAGCAAGTTTCTCTTCTTTCAGTATTACAAGAAGGACGATTTACTACAGGTGCATATCCAGTAATTTTTGAACCAAAAACTGCATTTTTTGCCACTGCAAATCCAATAGATTATACGCACGCCGGTAAAATAATCGAGCCTCTCTATGATAGATTAAAGAGTAACATACGTACACATTATCCAAAAACATTGGATCATGAAATGCTCATTATTGCTCAAGAATCTAAGATACCAAAATCATTCATTCCTGTCTTTATACTCAAAGTGTTGGCAAGAGTAGCACAAAATGCGCGTTCAAGTCATGAAATTAATCAGGATAAAGGTGTTAGTGTGAGAATGGGTGTTCACAGTCTTGAGCTATTGGTTGGTGAGGCGGAAAGAACCAGATCCTTATCTCATAATATATTGCCGATGCCTAGGCCAAGTGATGTCTTTTGTATGGAGCAGTGTGCCAAATTCGAACTTGCTGAATTGGATGACACTGCAGAAAATCGCCAAAAAACATTGAAGCATTTGATCGACACTGCAGTAAAGGATACTTCGCTTGAATATCTCAATGATGTTGAACAGAGTATTTTTGAAACAATTAAAACGGAATTTGCAGGTAAAACCTTTGTAGTTTCCCAAGCAATTCTGGGCTCTAATAGTCTAGAAACTTCTTATGAAAATCAACTCCAAAATTTTAAATCTCTATCAGTCTTGGTGGATAAAATTTACCAAAACGTATTATCTGAACAAAGTGAATTTGTAAATCAAGCCAAAAAATACAATGTGAACCAAGATTTTCTAGTGTTTTCTGAAGTTGTACGTCATGAGCTTAGGTCTGCAATTTTGGAATTAACACTAGACGGGCTTTGCTATGTGGAACCTAAGATTTTGGATAAGAAAGAAGGCATATACATTGCAGCATAACATGGTAAACTTCCTCTATTTTCTAAATGAAAAGAAAAATTCGAAAGGCTCTGATTCAGATGTATCAAACGAACAACTCATGAAAATTCTAAAGACAATGGCAAAACAGGTGATAAAAGAGAATACGCCTTCTGTACAAGATTTGGAGAGAATACTTCAGGGAATTACACAGGAACAGTCATCACAATCTGAAATGGATGAAGAATCTAAAAATGAGCTAGACATTCATGGCAACAATGAACCAATAACAAAATACCTACAGAAAAAAGGTTACCTAAAAGATGATAAAAGATGGCTTACCAACAAAGGATTTTTTGAAATTGGTCAGAGAATGCTTGAGGATATAATAAAAGCAATAAACGAAGGAGGATTTGGACTTCATGAAACAAAAAACATGGGATCTGGTAGTACAATATTGGATACTACAAAAAAACTTGAGATAGGAGATGATATCAAAAATCTAGACATACCAAAGACGATATTAAATTCTGTACAAAGATCCCGGCGTAAACGATCAACAGTGGGACTGCCGATTCAATTAGAATTTGAAGACTTTGAAAAATTTGAAACAAGAGAAGAAGTAAAGGTTGCAGTTGTCTACTGCATTGATCTGAGCTCCACAATGAAATACTCTCTTGGTTCTGGTGAAGGAAGTAGGATAGAAGCTGCAAAGAAAGCTCTATGGGCACTGTATGTCTTAAATAAGAAATTCTTTCCAAATGACTCTATCTACGTTGTAGGCTTTGGTTCTTTGGCGTCAGAAATCAAACCGCGTGATATATCATACCTTAAGACTTTTGATGCAAATGATAATTTTTTACACTATACAAATTACCAAGCAGCGTTTCGGCTCTCTCTGAAGATTCTAAAAAAAGATGGCTCCCACAATAAACGTATAGTCATGATTACCGATGGTCAACCATCTGCATGTTTTGTAGACGACGAATCTCAAAAAAATGCAATCTTGTCGGACAAACCATATTCGCATTTCTACAAACCAGATGATGTAACTCTTACCAAAATGAAAAATGAGCGAGAAATAAAACTAGATGTTGGAAATGAAATGGTATACCTTTGTTATAGGTACAAACAAGTCGATTCTGCTATTGACGCTAAAACATTACAGGAGGCAAAAAAATGTACGCGTGAGGGAATTGAGATTGATACAATCATGGTAAGTGAAGAGGAAGAGCTACTAAGCTATGTTGAAAATCTAGAAAAGCACCTAAAAGGAAGAGCTTACTACATTAATCCTGAAAAAATTGATAAAATTCTAATAAGCGATTTCATTTCAAACAAGAAAAGGATACTTGGCTTAAAACATGGTTAGTAAATATGAACGAAGATTTTGATAAACGACAAATGATGGACATGCTTGTAGATCCTAACGTTTCCGTAATTTTATCTGAACTGGAGAATGGTGAAAAGAATTCAATCTATCTTGCTGAAAAATTGCTAATATCGGAAAATGAGATAAAATCCAGACTGTCATATGTTACTAAACATGGATTTGTTATTGTGCGACAGGATGGAAAAAATACAAATTTTAGCGTAGATAGGGATAAACTCAATAAAATCATGGAAACAGATGAAAACTTTGCTAGTGTGGTTGATGGATTGACCAATCTAGACCAATTCCTAAATTAGATCATCATTGATTATTTCTTCTTGCATCGTGTGTCTTAGCACCTAAAATCTCATAACGTGGTGTTCCAGTGTCATTCTTCATCGGTTCGTATTTCTTTTTTGTTCTTTTTATTCACTCTGTATACCCTTTTTTGTCCTTGTTGTAATTGCCTCGATTTTTTATAAAATACATCATGCCTATAGCAAGGCCACTTAGGCCGACTATTAAAATTATGATGCTTAATACATCAAGCAGGGTTGCACCTTGCGGATAATACCCGATAATCCCAAGCACTTGTACATCTGTCTGGACTGTGTTATGCATCTTCAATTCATAGGTACCTGTTGAAGAAATTGTAAAATTTTCCTGAACCGGGCTTTTCGTCATTGATTTTGTAGTGATAACGTTTCCGTTCGGATCAATAACACTGATGCCAAGATTATTACCATCTTTAAAATCTGATATCTGAACTGAATAAACTCCATCTTTACTCTTCATCGGGTCTAAACTCTTGCTAACATTCATCGATGAACCTGCGGTTAGACTTTGTTGTACGCTAGCCAGACTGTCCATTTCAGATTCAGTTTGGAGAAATGAAATCCCTATGCCACTTATTACAAGAACTCCGCTAATTATCAGGATAGTCTTTGGGTTTACCATGTTTGGGCTCCACGAGGCCTTAGTTAAAACTTAGCTATTTCTTAATTTCGTGATTTATTTTAAAGGTCATTATAATATGTATGAATTATTAGACAAGGTTAATTCCAAGAATGGTTTCACTGTATTGTGTTGTTGTACAAAACATGGGCTCTTGTCTTGGTTGTACTGATTATTTTTCCATCTGTGTTATCATATGATGTGAAAGGCTACTCAGATCACCCAAATCTATTCGTATCCGCAGAAAATAGCGTTTTTCAAAATCATTTCTCCGGTGCAATGGTAGTTGAAGTAATAGTCAAAGGAGATAATATACAATTGAATCAAGCTCAAGGAGAACCGAACGTAAATGTAGATGGAAGACAACTTCGTATGGTTCAAGGATCAGATGGCTATTGGTATGCATTTTTTGCCAGTACTGATGCAGCTAAACAGGCAGATCAAATAGCATTGGGTGGTGCATCGGGACAAAATATAGATTTTGGAGTGTTCTGCTCAGGCTCCACTCCTTCATCTGTACTGGGGGTTGACTTTTCACAAACTGATGGCGTTGCAATTCCAGACTCTAGTGGTCTTTCAGGTACCACTAAAGGACTTGCATCATTTAACTCATGTAGCGGTACTCCGCAAGCACCATCTGTTAATCAGAATAACGTAGTTAGAAATCCTCCTTCTTTGAATACAAACCCCAATGTAAGTGCAGGCCAAATTGGAATTAATCCAAATATATGGCCAGTCATTCAACTTTTCTCATTTAGTAATGATGTTAATGTAGAATACGATGCTGCCACAGGAACGCAAAGTGTTGATCTTACGTACTTTGAAATTCCAAATATTTCAATAACCCTTGATAGAAATGCATATTCTACAGACTCTGAAGTTTTTGCAACAATAAATGATATTCAATTAGATGAGGATCCAACTGCAATAGATTCGTGGACATTTAATGTCAATAATCCTACAGCAACTTTCTATCAAGCATTTTCAGAATCTGGTGCAAGTAACATCTCTGGACTTGTAAATCTTGTACCATATCTTAGTAGCTTAGGTTTTCAGAACAATGGAGAGGTAGGAATGAATCTTGGTAGTGTTGTTAACCTGAAGACAAATGGCCTTCAAACCAGTTCGTCAATAACTGCAAATGGGGTAACTTACAACCAATTAGTAACATTTGTAGAAACTGGCCCAAACACTGGAGTTTTTGAGAGTGATTACAATAGTATTTCTACAATTGGCATTTTGCAGAACGCTCCTAGAGGACAATCAGGCAGTATAGAATATGATCAACAATCAACATCTATAGTTTCTGGCATCACACCTACCGCTGGTCTTACTCTTGGTTCTGGTCAAAGTCAATTTGGACCTGGACAAAGGCAAACCATTACGCTGTCTGATAGTAACCAGGTTTTAAACTCAGGAATTATTGAGAATCTTGATGACTATAGAAGCTCAGCTGTAATTCCCACATTAAAGATTGGAAGCCCAGTAACATTGATTGGTGCTTCTGATGTGAATTTTTATCCGAATCCAAACAGTCTTTCAAACTCCATCTCTGTTTCTTCTAGTGTTCCTGACGCAAACTCTGCTAGATTAATGGTAGACGCCAGATCTACACCGTCTACTAATTTTTATGAGATTACCTTGAATCTTGGAATTACTACTGCTACTCTAAAAAATTTATTCATAGATGTCAGTCAACCTAATTCTGGCGGAACAAACTGGGTTAATTATGATTTAAGATCGTTTCAACAACAGCTAGGAATTAATTCCTTCTCAGATGCTAGCATGACTCTTCATTTTGGTAGTGCGTCTAGTAGTTCATCTGTTCAAATCCTTTCCCCTGGCGCCATTTCTTCTGGAAATGGCCTTGTTCAAATAAGTGACTCTGCAGTAGCTTCAATCGAATCTCAATCTTCATCATCTCCAGTATATCTAGAAATTAATTTTGGTAGCTCAGGCGGTAGTATTTCGCATGAAACTGATGTGCAACCAATCGTTTTTGATCTATTTTCTTTCGGTATGCAAAATAGTCAAACAGTGAACAATGCTGTATATCGTGCTGAACTTCAAGAAACAGCTGCCGGCTCAGGTATTTTTACTGGTACAATTTCATATGTAGTAGTAAACCAATTAAACCAATTTGATCCAAATTTGATAAAAAGTCTACAGACATTTGGTAGTAACATCGTATTTCTTGTAAGTGGTCAAATGGTAGATCAAAATGGAATCAACTTTTCTATTTCAGGTTCTTCATCGGCTGGCCAACAAACTACTGTTACCTCGAAAAATAATCTTCCAACACATACCGGGGTAGTGACGCTTGATTCAGCAAATTATGGAATAGGCTCGCCAATCACAATAACATTATACGATCCAGATCTTGTATCTGATGGTAGTACTATCCAATCGTTTACAACTGTAAGTGATCCAAATTCTTCTGCAGTGGATACGGTAGGAGATGCCAGTGGAAATGTACTCCTTGAGGTATGGATAAAGGGCTTTAGATTTCATCAATGTACGATAAATGGAGTATTTCATGGGGGACTTGCCGCTTCGGGTTTTACACTTACTGAAACTGCTCCCGGTTCGGGAATATTCAAAGGAGTATTCAAGATGCCATCTTGGATATGTAGCGAAGATGGAACTACCTTGATATCACCTGTTGGAGGATCAGTACAAGCTTGGTACCATGATTATATGGATGCCCTAGGCAGATCTGTCATAATAGGCTCAACAGTCGCTTCGTCTTCACAAACATATTCATCATCCACTCAGACATCCCAACCATCCACTCAAACGTATCAATCTAGTGTTCCGCAAGAAGAATATCTTCCAAAAATTAGTCAATCTGCACAAATTAGCGACATAAATGGACTCCCTCTGTTACAAAGTCCTAAGGTTGGTCAGACAATAACTTTCAAGGATATTATTTCAAATGGCGATTATCAAAATGGCCAGAAAATTTCATACATTGTTCAAGTAAAAGATAGTCAAGGCGAAGTTGTGTACTTGAAATGGATTAATGACACGGTAAATCCATCAAATGAAGTAAATGAACAAATTCAATGGACTCCCACTATTCTAGGAAAATATTCTGCTGAAGTATATGTATGGGATGGAATGGATTCTCTAATTCCCCTAACTGAGAAAAATGGATACCAATTCCAAGTTTTGCCTCAATAGATCTAGAAATTGTACTTGTTCTTGTAGGGGGAAACAGCACGTAGCTCTTGTACTACTTTCTTTAGTATTCTTACAGTCTCATCTATCTCTTCTTCAGTATTAGTAATTCCCACAGTCAAACGTAGAGACCCAGTTATCTGTTCATGTGAAAAGCCCATTGCCCTAAGTACATGTGACGATTTCTGTACTCGTACAGAGCATGCCGAGCCTGTAGAAGCGGCAATTCTATTCTCATCAAGCTTAATGATGAGATCCTCACCATTTACGCCAAGAAATGTAAAGTGAGCATTATTGGGAATTCTTTTTTCTACATGTCCATTAAGATTGGTTCCTGATATTTCGGATAGAGTCTTTGTGATCAGTTGAGAAGTGAGGTCCTTGAAATAAGATGTGTTTTGGCACATGTTATCTTTTGCTAACTTGCAAGCCATGCCAAAACCTGCTATGCTTGCAACATTTTCAGTTCCTGATCTTAATCCATTTTCTTGTCCTCCGCCTAGTATGAGGGGTGATATCGTGATTCCTTTTCTAATATATAGTGCACCTACTCCTTTAGGACCGTTTATTTTATGTGAAGAGATGGAAAGCAAGTCAACTCCTAATTCTTTGACATCAATTGGAACTTTGCCTACAGCTTGAACCGCATCTGTGTGAAAAGTTATGTTATTGTCATGCGCTATCCCAGCAATTTCTTTTATTGGTTGAATGGTTCCAACTTCATTATTTGCAAACATTATTGTAATAAGGCATGTATCTTGTGAGATTTCTTTTCTAACGTCATCTGCATTTACAAGACCATGTCCATCAACTGGAAGATATGATACTCTGTATCCTTCTCTCTCAAGACGTTTGCAGGGCTCAAGTATTGCATCATGTTCGATAGAAGATGTTATGATGTGTTTGCCTTTACTCTGAAAAACTATGCCATAAATTGCAGTGTTGTTTGATTCAGTGCCTCCTGATGTCAGAAGAATTTCTTTGCTGTCGGCATTGATCAAATCAGATATTCTCTTTCTAGCATTTTGGATTGCTACGTTGGCAGCCCTACCAAACTTATGTATGGAAGACGGATTTCCATATTGTTCTTTAAAGTAGGGAATCATCTCATCTACTACTTTTTGATGAACAGGAGTAGACGCCGCATTATCTAGATAGATCAATCTACTATCACATTGAGTTTGCCTGGTCTATATCCATCCCGGTCTATCAATATGGATTCAAACCCAACTTCTTTGAGACACTCATTTAATATTGAAACCTTTTGCAAATCTGAAAGCAGATGAATCTCATTCTGTCCTACCTCTATTCTTGCTTCTTTACCTAAATCACGCACTCTTACCTGTTTTACCCCAAAAAGTTGTTTGATCATATTTTCGCTTTTTTCAATCCGTATTAATTTTTCTGCGGTAACTCTGTGACCCCAGGGAATACGAGATGCAAGACATGAATTTGAAGGCTTGTCATAAACTGAAAGTCCTGCTTCTCTTGAAACATTTCTTATCTCTGTTTTCGTAAATCCTATTTCTACAAGTGGGCTTTTAACCCCCCTTTCTCGCAATGCAGCTATACCAGGCCGATATTCTCCGAGGTCATCAAGGTTGGTACCATCAACTATTACACCAGCTTCCTCATTCTCAGCTATTTCTGTTAAATGTGTTACTAGTTGCGTTCTACAATGAAAACATCGATTCTTATCATTTTTAACAAAGTCTGGATTATCAAGCTCGCTGTATTCTATTATGATGTGTCTTATTCCTATCTCGGAGCAAATCTTCTTTGCTGATTCTAATTCCTCATGTGAAAGAGTTTTGTAATCTGCAGTAACAGCTACTGAAAGATTTCCAAGTGATTTGTATGAGGCATAGGCTACAAGTGCACTATCAACACCGCCAGACAGAGCTACCAAAATCTTCCCCTTCCCATCAAACCACTTGAGTAACTGTTCTAATTTGTTCATTTTAGGTGAATCTTTTGTTTTACTTCGGTAGTAATCAACACATTTGCCTCTCTAAAGGTAATGCCTAACGATTCCGAAACTGACTTTATATTGTCTGCTTCTACTTTGAAGTGTTTTGTTACACTATCATCATTTTTCACTACCTTGCATTGCACTGTAAAGTTTCTTCCCAAAATTGTAATTGGAACTGAGACGATAATTCTTGGAACGATGTGACGATTTGAGGTCATGATTCTAACTCCTAGCGTGCCAGTTTCGGAGGTAATGGTACTAATCATATCGTTTAGATTTGAGGAATCGCATATGACCGAAACGAGATGAGTTGGTCTACTTTTTTTTGTAATAGCTGGTGCGACGGTAACATCTTTTGCCCCCATGTCAATTAATTTGTCAATCATTTGTCCTATTACTTCTCCTGAAACATCGTCAATGTTTGTTTCAATAACTTGAACCACATCCTGTTCAAATTGATATGTCAATTCTCCCCTGACAATTTTTAAGACATTTGAAAATCCCTCAAAATTCTTGCTGCCTGCACCATATCCAATTGATTTAATCTTCATGGATGGATAAAATTCAGAACATTGACTTGCAAGGTTTACCAGTAAACTTGCGCCGGTAGGAGTAGTAAGCTCTTCTCTTGCACCGCCTCCAGTCATTATTATGTCAGAACCGCGAAATATCTCTAGGATTGCACTTGCAGGATTTGACGTAATGCCATGTGAGAAGCTCAGAGTTCCACCTCCAACAGCAACTGGGGTAGAAATGATCTCGTCAGAAAAAAATTCTAAATCATCAAGAGCTATTGCAGAACCAATAATATCAATAACAGTATCTATGCTAGATGCTTCATGAAAATGAACTGATTCTAGTGGTTCCCCATGGATCTTGGACTCTGCTCTGATTAAAGACTTGATGCTTTCCTTTGCAAAGACTTTGGCTCTGTCTGACAGTTCTATTTTATCAGATGTTTGTAATATGCAGTCTTGAATCTCAATCCCCTTTCTTTCATGAGGTTCTTCCTTTATGTCTAAAACCAATCTAGTCGCTTCAATTCCATGTTTTGTTGTCTTTTCAAAATTGATATTCTGAATCTTCGAACCTGAAAGATAACTTTCAGATGTGCACACTCCTTCAATTATTTTGGATTTATTAGCGCCTATGTTTACAAGAGCAGAAAGTAACATGTCTCCCGAAATACCTGCCACTTGGGCATCAATTACAAGAGCCATGATTCTGTAAGCAGATCTGAATGCATATAAATTGTAATTCTATGTCAAAATTAGAACCTGTCCTTGACACTGATTTTACTTGCAATAATAGTGAAGTTTAATTAGCGAATTAAATTGACGCCTGATTATGATTACAATTGTTGGCTCAGGTAAAGTTGGAGGAACAGCTGCACTTTTTACTGCATTAAGAAAAGTAACAGATGAAATTCTTTTACTAGATGTTGTACAGGGGCTTCCACAGGGAGAAGCAATGGATCTTAATCATATGTTATCGGAAAAGGGAATAGATGTAAACATCCGAGGCTCAAATGATTATTCTGAAATGAAAGGATCAGACATTGTGGTTGTTGTAGCTGGATCAGGACGAAAACCAGGTATGACAAGAATGGATCTATTGAAAATTAACGCATCAATTGTAAAAGGAGTAGTAGAAAACATAAAGAAATTTGCAAAAGATGCAATGATAATTCCTGTGACTAATCCCTTAGATCCTATGGCATATATCACATACAAAGTTTCAGGGTTTCAAAAAAACCGAATATTTGGTATGGGTAACATGCTTGATCTATCTAGATTCATACAATTCATTCACGAGTCAACAAGTTATTCTCGTAATTCAATTCGTGCCTTGGTAATAGGGGAGCACGGGGAAAATATGCTGCCTCTTCCAAGATATTCTACAGTATCCGGTATTCCTCTGACTTCTGTGTTGACAAAACAAAAAACTGATGAAATTATACAAAGTACAAGACAAGTTGCAGCCAAAGTGATTGAACTCAAAGGGGCAACAGTTCATGCACCAGGAAATGCAATCTCTGCCATTATTGAGGCTGTAATGAGAGACACAAGGCAAGTTATACCAGTATCTACGTATCTTGATGGTGAGTATGGGTATTCGGATGTTTCAATTGGGGTGCCAGCAGTATTAGGCAAGAATGGAGTTGAAAAAATCATAGAATTAGATCTGGATTCAAATGAAAAAGAATGGTTCAAGAAAGGTGTAGAAAGCGTCAAGACTGCCATTTCTGGTCTTGAACTCTGATTAAATTTTTTAACTCGTAACAGTTACGGATATTGTTGGAGCTCATAGAAATACTGAGATCACTTGAATTGGGGAAGATTAATGTAGCCAAGGCTAAAAAATTGCTTTCTCTTTATTCTATAGAAAAAATAGAAGATTTTGCTAAATTTGATGTAGGAAGAAAAATTAGGAGAGGAGTTCCAGAGGTAATATTTGCTGAAAAAAAACAACTGCCAGATTTAAAAAAAATCATTCTGGCGGCAATGTCTAGATCAGACTGTGTTCTGGCCTCAAGGATTAACAAAGTTTATTACAAAAATGTCACTTCTTTTTCTAGGAAACACAAACTCAAGATCAGGACAGGAAGAAACACCACATCAATTTTGTTCTTTAAGAAGATGTCATCTTCAGGTGGTAAAGTAGGAATATTGACTGCTGGCACATCTGATATTGGTGTTGCGGAAGAAGCTAGGTTAATGTGCGAGGCAATGGGCTGTACATGCATCACCAGTTACGATGTAGGCATAGCGGGATTACATAGGATCTTTCCAATAATTAAGAAAATGATCCATGGAGAGGTAGAGGTAATCATTGTAGTGGCAGGAATGGAGGGGGCGCTTGCATCTGTTGTTTCATCTTTAGTGGATATTCCGGTGATTGGGGTTCCTTCATCGGTAGGATATGGATATGGCGAGAAAGGTGTTGCCGCACTCGCTTCGATGTTGCAGAGTTGTACCATGGGACTCTCAGTTGTAAATATAGATAATGGAATAGGTGCTGGAGCTTTTGCAGCAAATGTAGCAAACAGAGTTGCTATGAATAGGACTAGGCCTTAATTATTCCGATATGACCTAATTCTGAACCAATACCGTATCCTATTAACGCTATTCCAGTGCCAAGGCCCGCCATTTCTAATCCGCCCCATACTATGTTTAACCCAGCCATCTTGGATTTGATTGCTCCAATGACAAATGATGCAGATAGACTAGTACCTACAGCAATTAGCAATGGCACATATCCACTTGCAAAGAAATATGGAATAATTGGTAAAATTCCACCAACTAAAAATGCGCCAAACATACGGAAAGCGCTCTTCAGTGGACTTCCTACTATTTCTAGATTTAATTTTAGTTCTTCTGTGAGCATTGTATCTAACCACACTTTTTTATCAGAAGTAATTTTGTTGACTATGTTTTCAAGTTCAGTTCCGGTAAATCCTTTTGCTTTGTAGATGTTCTCTATCTCACTTTTTTCAGCATCTGGAACATTTTCTATCTCCCATTTTTCTCGCTTAATTTCAGATTGTAAGATTTGTCTTTGCGATCTAACTGCAAGATAATTCTGAACTGCCATTGCTTTTGCACCGGTAAACATTGCTACTATTGCAGCTAAGATGATTATGCTAGAGGTTTGGTCCGCTCCGCCAACGCCAGCCACTAACCCTAATGACGTGTTTATTCCATCTCCGAAGCCAAATACGAAATCTCTTATCGAGCTAGTCTCTTTTTGATGCCTTTCAATATGTCTTGGTTCTGATATGCCCACAGTGTAGATTATACAATACCCGTTTATATGTCAAAAGAGAAATTTTTCAAAATAGGGTAATAAGGTAAACGATTTATATCGTAGTAAAAAAGATTAATGAGGAATGGCAGGCAAGAGGATAGTTCTTACCGCAGATCGTAGTTTGATGACTAATTATCGCGGTAATTTTCTCTATGGTTTCATTGCATGTGGACCTTATGAGGTTGTCCCAGAATGGGTTTTTGATAAAGTGTTTTGTCCTCCTGTAGAAACCAATGTGGTAACTGGTGAAGCAAAAGTTGCTCAGGTTGGATTGCGCAGGGTGGAAGCTGCATTATTACAAGGTTACAAACGTGATGAGATATTTATTGCAAATCCAGATTATCTTGAAAAATGTATAGGTCCAGATACTAAAGTTGTAGGGATAAATGTAATGGACCCACTTGGAATGGCACCTGTTACTACTACCATGTCTCCTGAAAAACTATCGTATGTTGCAATGAAATTTAAAAGAATGTGTGCGAAGATTATTCAGCTCAAGAAAAAATATAATTTTCATGTAGCAGTTGGTGGAAATGGAGCTTGGGAGCTTGCAAAAACTGAAAGGATGAAAATTCACGGTCTTGATACCGTAGTCGTAGGAGAAGCTGATGAACTTGCGTTAGATCTATTTCATGATCTCGAAAAGGGTGATGCTCCAGAATTGATGCATTGCTTTGTAAAAAATATTCAAAATATTCCAATGATTCAAGGTCCTACTGTTAACTCGCTTATTGAAGCCATGCGGGGATGTGGAAGAGGTTGCGACTTTTGCGATGTAAACAAAAGATCAAAGAAGGATCTACCGCTTGAAAGGCTGCAACAAGAAGCAAAAATAAATCTAGACTATGGATTTGATTCAATTTGGTTGCATTCTGATGAGATGCTGCTTTATGGTTGCGACAATCGGGAGTTTAGACCAAACTATGACGCAATAACTGAATTATGGAAGGGACTCAAATCTCTAGGGGCTAGATTCGTAGGAACTACTCATATGACATTTTCTGCGGTATGTGCAGATCCCAAACTATTTCATGATATTTCAGAAATTAATGGCATGAGTAATGAAAAGTGGTTGGCAACAAATCTTGGTATTGAAACAGTAGCACCAAGAATGGTGAAGAAGCATCTTGGAGTCAAGACAAAACCATTTTCTGTAGATGAATGGGGATGGGTTGTCAGAGAGGGAGCAAAGATAATGAACCAGAACCATTGGTTCCCGGCAGCAACTTTGATTATTGGATGGCCAGATGAAACACCAGACGAAACACAGTATACCATCGATTTAATTGAAGACTTTAAACACTCAAACATGAGAGGTATTGTTGCACCGTTACTTTATCAAGACTTTAACGAAAAGAATTCGATGCACTTTGGCAATCTCAATGAAGCGCAATTTACATTATTCTGGAAATGCTGGGAACACAATTTGAGAGTAATTAATGATATTATTCCTATAATTCTTAGAAACAAGACATATGGCACTTTGATGAAGCCTGTGATGTACAGTATGATTAAAGCTGGAACTTGGGCAATAATGCGTTACTTGCGAGGTTTATGCAAGGAATTGTTTAATGGCCAGCTTCCTGAGGATATCATGGAAAAGTATGCCCGAAGCAGGTCAGTCAATGCTCCTGCTTACACTAAGTAGATTTATCCAATTCCTTAATTGCCGCATCTGCAATTGTGTTTCTTTTTGGAGTTAGAACGACAAAATAGCTTTTATCTGCTCGTTCTGCTACATTGACTGATCTGTATTTTTTTAGATTCATGTCAAATTCCAACATCTTTCCTTCAATCTTGCCTTTTGTATATATTATAAGGTAGGAGTTGCCAGTTGAAGGGCTTAGGGGAATAATTGAAAAGATATATCCTTTGTAGGAGCTTATAGGCAGCATGTTTTTCATTGGTGGTGCCATGGTTGCCATGTATACAAATATGTCTTCTGGAGAATCAAATTCTTCGAACTCAAAATCCATCGTTCCATATTTCATTCGGTGGTATAATAATCTAAGTGCCTTATCAGTACGCGATAAACAAATTCACTGTGTCAGCACACGACAAAAATAAAACTGGAAAATAAGAATTTTGAAGAATATGGTTTGTATCTCAAGTCCAAAAACATCTAGTATTTTGGCATAAATCTTAGTCCAGTCTTTGCAGATACTGCAATTATTGATATGATTGCAATTGCAAGTACTAGAGCTGCGATCGGGCCAAACTCTGGAACTGCAACTGTGCCGATGACATCTATTGTTGTATCTCCCTTGTGGAAGGATATGCCTAGTGTTCTACTGTTTGTGTTTTTCACTTCTGTAAACTGTACATTTTGTCCACCGTCTTGCACGACAAATGACTCATCTGGCATTTCTGCTGGATTGACTTGCGTGGTTGATGTCGTATTTGGTCCTGCGGCTACGGGTGGCAGTGCTTTGGCATCTATGAGTGCTCTTGGGAGACTTACAGACAACGAGCCATCTGATGGTGCGTTAATGGTAACTACAAGTGTACTCTGCTGTCCGAGTATCTGCATGTTTTGTATAGTTCCGCCCTGTATTGTATATGGTATGTTGAATGTTCCGGAGCTAGTCTGTAACGAATAAGTGCCATTTGTTACCACGTTTAGCTTCGATGTTCCATCACCACCGCTATATGCGAAGCTAGTAGTGGCATTTGTGGACGGACCATATTGTGCAGTTACTGTATAAGTGCCTGCCTGTGTCCATAATGGGCCAGTGGCGAGAACTTTGGTAGAAAAACTACCGTCTGAGCCGGGAACAAACTGTGCTATTGAAACCATGTTTTCTAATGAATTGGTAATTCTTACAGTCACAGCAGTCTGATTTGATACGTTTTTGACTGCTCC
>JBOGRA010000002.1:0-43388 GCA_050749325.1 Nitrosotalea sp.
AGGACAACTACGCGTCAAAGAGTTGGAAAATGCGCAAAAAGAGACAAAAAAACTCGATGAATTATCTAGGGTATTGAACAAAAAAATCGCTAGAACAAGGAGACAGCGAGGATATAATTGGGAAGATACTCTGGTCAAGAGATTCAACTCGGTGGAGGGTTGGAAAGCCTTCAGATTGGGGTCGCCAAGCGTGGGATTGCCTGATGTATTGGCTGTGAGTACAAAGGAAAACACAATTTACACTATTGAGGCCAAGTCTGGTACGAACATGACTCTGTATGTTCCTTATGATCAGATCTTGCGCTGTTTGAAGTGGATTCATACATTCGAACTTTATCACACAAGAAAGATGATAATTGCATTCAAATTTTTATCAAAGAAAAGAATAGGTATTGGCAAGTATGAACGCAGAGAACTACGAGAATACTATAAGATTTGGGATGAATCATATCCTGTTACTGATTTTGTATGTACGTATGATGGAGTAACATATGCACTCATGGAAGGAAAAAGAAAACAACTGGAACTAGAAGACGGTTTTATGCCATTTCCGGTAAAAAATAATGGTATTTTACGCTAAAGCTGTCTGATTTTTATATCATACATCAAGTCAAGCAATAAAAGAGATTAAATGACAATAACTTCTTTAATGGCTAATACGGTAACTACTCGATGAGTTTTGAAGACTTTGTAGACGAAAGGAGTCTAGTAAGTCATGATGCTTTTGGAACAAAAGAAATCAAGTTGAAGCTTTTAGAAGTAGAAGATGATACATCAGATCACGTCTGGCGATTTGGGGTACGTGTAAAAGTGAAAAAGGTTCTAGTAACAATAAAACACATTAAAACACAACAGGTTGAAGAAGGTGAATTCGATCTACAAGAGATTGAAAAAGAACTGAAGGAAAAGCGACATTACAGCTCCACAAATAGATGGGTTCAAACAACTGATATCAAAAATGGCTACATACTTAGTACTAGACATGCGACATTGCTTAGCGATGCCTCAGCATTAGATTACATCATCGTTTGATCAGTGATTTTAAAAACGAGTCTGTTTTAATCGGTTTCCAAAAATAAACCCCTGATCTGCTTTTTAATTTTCCCTCAAACAATATGAAATTAATTCTTTGGATTCTATCCCCATTTTTCACAATTAATCGTTTTAGTTTAGGTTCCTCTTTTAGTATTATGTTCAATTTCATATTTTGAAGATGGTTTTCAAGTGTTTTTTTGTAGTCTTGATTTTTCTTAGGTTGAATCCATGGTATGGTACTAACAAAGTTTTGTTCCATGTCATCAATTACCAGTATTTTATTTTTTGATCTTACAAGGACACCGGCAAATTTTAGAATGAATTTATTTTTGGACTGTTTGTGAAAAAAGTCAAACATTCTCTTACTGACAACGGCTTTGTCTCTGATTGGTTCTATCATAGGACCAATTCTGAAATACCTATTACGATGATACACTAGGGGTTTTTTTGTCTCATCATATATTATTGAGACAACCCTGCCAACAACCATGGTATGATCGCCTATTTTTTTTATTGCAAATAATTCACATTCAGCATTTATTAAACAATCAGCAATTAACGGAATCTTTGTCTTCTTGAGATTTAATACCCGAAATGAATCGTGAATACTTAATTTGCTAATTTCCTTTCTAGAATACCCTCCTGCAATACTGACTAGGGTAGATTGTTTCTCTGATGCAACATTGACACCAAACTGTTTTGTCTCTTTGATGTTCTTTAAGGTACTTGATCCTTCATGAATGAACACTGCAATTAACATTGGCTCATACGAAATCTGCATGGTCCATTCGGCAGCCATGACGTTTTGTCCATTGGACCCATTAGAAGTGATCAAACTCACACCTGTCATGAAAAGCCGTTGGGCATTCTGCATGATTTTCTTCTTCATACCAGCAGTCTAATTATAACCTGTATTAGTTCTTTAATCGTATTTGTTAATGCTTATCTCAAGGTCTAGAAAGGTTATTTATAGCATTTATGAGAAAAAACTGAGATTTCCTGTAATTCCTGTATTGATTTTTTTCTCCAAGACTTGATTTAACTAGAAATTATTGGATCTGTCTATATTTAGGCAATAATATCTTAAATCATGACATTAGGGAAACATAGATTAGGGCAACATATCAAAAAACAGAAAACTGGGAAAGATTATCCATGGTAAAAAAAACTAAGAAAAAAATCACGCCTTTTAATTTTGAAAAGGAACGTCGCAATGACAGGAACACAATAATTGTAATAGCTGTCGTTGTTACAGTAGTTGCTACGCTTGTATTTGCTTTTCATGGACTAGATAGTATTGCCACAAATTCTGGTCAAGCTGCAGTGATAGATGGAATACAGTGCAGCAAGACCAAATATGACAATTTTCACATAAATGCGCACTTGGATGTGTTCGTAGATGGAAAACCATATGGCGTTCCAGCAAAAATTGGAATTATAAATGATACATGTCTATACTGGATGAACACACAAGATGATACTGGCGTCATACATATTGAGGCGCCAAGTAACAACCAATTCACGCTAGGACAATTGTTTGATATTTGGAAGGCTACTGGAAGTGATCTTCTCCCTGAGGGCATTCCAACAATCTACATCAATGGCCAACAAATAACTTCTAGTCTAAATTCAACTGTAATACAATCTCATGATGAAATTACAGCTGTATATGGGATTAGACCATCGATCATACCTACATCGCATCAATTTCCACCCGGTCTCTAGGATCGATTAATAATAGTCGCTTTTTACAGAAAACTTTATGAAAGTAGAACTGAGAGTCCATGCATGATAATTCAGGAAATAACGCTAAATGGCAAAAACCACAGATTAACGCTTACTGATCAATTGCTGTCCGATGTAAGACGACTTAAGGCTCTTTATAATGCTGCATATGAAGACCCAGAAAGCTTCGAGGAGGTAAGCTCGGCCATATCGGATACAATAAATCAAATAGCAAATGCAGTTGAACCGGCCGTCTCGGATAGCGATCTAGATGCCCTGATTCAAGCTGTGATGAAGGCGGTGGACGAAAAAAGCAAAGAAACCGAGGAAGCAAAATCTAAACATGCAGAAGAGAGGGCAAAAAGTGAAAGGAATAAGACACCAAAGCCTAAGAAATCAAAAAAGTAAAAGTTGAGTGCCTAATCAGAAAAGAACCCTCATATTGGTTAAATGTAAATACATACACAGAAAATACATGCAAACTCATTGTGAATGTGGCATCTGCGGTCACGTATCTGAACAGGACTGCATATCAAAGGAATGCAAATGTTGTGTAAACTTTCACATGCGTTCAGGCCCTAAAAAATAATTTATTTTCTTTTTGTTTTTCGCAATATCCCAAATACTATGATGCCTGTACCTATTATTCCTGTAACGATAGACATGGTTTGTATGTTTGACAGAATTTGGCAGCCAGTGGCATAGTCTTGAGAGGTATAAGTGGAAACAATTCCACCCATAGAACCGCAATTATCAATTCCTGGTTTTACTACGTAACGAATTATTAAAGAGATTACAACTATGGCCACTCCATAAGATATGGTTATTATTTTCAATGTTGGCCATTCATTTGCATGGCATTTATGTTAATAGTTAATCAAACAGTTTCAGGCGATTATTTTGATTCTAAATGAAATTTTACAAATACATGGTCAATTGGTTGATAGTTCGAGTTCTGTAACTTTAAATAAGTATTATCTAAATTTTTTATAATGAGATCTGAGGCATTTCAGAAATGCATTGATCCATCCTGCTGTTTAGAATATCCTATTACTGATATCCGCATAGAATGTGCTCGTGGACATCTTCTTGATATAAAATACAAATCAAAACCACCTGTCTCGCTAAAAGAAGTCTTCTACCAACGGAGAAACCATTCAAACAACATATTTAACGAAAGTGGAGTCTGGCGATTCAGAGAATTACTGAATTTTTGCCAGATAGATCCTGAGAATATTGACGAATGTTCGAAATCTCTTGTATCGCTTGATGGTGCAGAGGGAAGACTGTCAAAACCATATCACATGTCAAAAGTTTCTGATTATGTCGGTGTACAAAACATGTGGCTTCAACCAGAAGGATACAATCCAAGCGGATCTTTCAAAGACAATGGTATGGCTACTGCCGTAACACATGCAAAACTTGTTAACATAAAGAAAATAATTTGCGCTTCAACTGGGAATACATCTGCGTCAGCAGCAATGTATGCGGCAAACGAGAATATAGAATGTGACGTTTACATTCCTGCTGGCGAAGTAGCCCCTGGCAAACTAAGTCAGGCCTTTCAGTTTGGCTCACAGGTGATTGAAATTAAAGGTAATTTTGATGATGCCCTTTCGGCCTCGCTTAAACGTGCAGGAGAGGTAGGCGGTTATACTGTTAATTCTGTAAATCCCTTCAGAATAGAGGGACAAAAAACAATTGTTTTCAGAGCTCTTGAGTCACGCGATTGGGATGCTCCGGATTGGATAGTATATCCAGGTGGGGCTCTTGGCAATACCTCAAGTTGTGGAAAAAGTTTGCAGGAATTATATGAGTGGGGTTGGATCAAAAAGATTCCGCGTATTGCAGTAGTTAATTCTGAAGGTGCAAACACACTTCACACACTTTACAATGGAGGATTTGAAGAATCTGAATTACGGTGGAATAAAGGAAAACCAGATACAGATTTGATAAAAAGATATTATGAGTTCATGGATGCAAAAGGAATAAGACCCAAGACGAAAGCAACTGCGATTCAAATTGCAAAACCAGCTAATATACTAAAAGGTATCAAGGCATTAGAATTTACTAACGGAATAGTTACTCAAGTTTCAGATAGCGAAATGTTAGACGGGATGGCGCTTGTTGGCCTAAATGGATTTGACTGTGAAATGGCTTCTGGTGCGGTTCCTGCAGGAATCAAAAAACTGGTTCATGAAGGAATAATCAAAAAAGATGACACTGTGATAGGAATCCTGACTGGGAGACAAAAGGATTCAGGCATACCTGTAGATTATCACAAGAATCCGCAAAACAAGTTTGCAATGCCGCCTAGAACTTAGCTTTCAGATGTCTTTTCTATCTTTATCTGGCTTGCCTGATTATTTACAGCCTCTTCTACGGTCATCTTGACTGATCCTATCACTATTCTGTCTCCTTGTTTTGGAATGTCCTTTAATTTGTCGTGTAACAGTGCGTTTAAAGTAGAATAATCCTCGCCTTGCGGAATATGTAACTTGAGTTTCTCATTTACCGTATCAATCTCAACATCTCCACTTGCCAACATGGTATTTTTGTCTAGCATTTTGAAATTAATCTCTTGCAAATCTGTCTCATCCCTTATTTCTCCAACTATCTCCTCTAACAAGTCTTCAAGAGTTACACACCCTTCAACCCCGCCAAATTCGTCTACAACTATTGCCATATGTGTTTGTCTTGCCTGCATCTCTAAGAGTAATTTGCTAATTCTTTGTTCTTGAGATACAAATATTGGTTTTCTGCTCAGGGATTCCAAAGTAAACATTTTTTCTTCTCTTTCCAAATGTTTTAACAGGTCTCTTACATTGAGTATACCCACAATATGATCCTGTGTATCTTTGTAGATTGGTATTCGTGAATACCCACTCTTGCTTATCAATGGCAATGCATCAAAAAGTAGAGTTTTGGCAGGAAGCATGAACATCTTTGTTCTAGGAGTCATCACTGCACGAATGACAATATCGTCAAACTTGAGTGCTCCATGAACAAGATCTCCCTCATATTTTTTCAGAGCCTTGTCTTCCAGACCTTGTTCTATTATATTGTAAATCTCTTGTTCAGTAATTGGCGGAGGATGATGTGAACTTCCAAGCATTCTAAGTATTACACCTGTTATCTTTTCAAACAGTATTACAAATGGATAAAAAATGTAGCTAAAAGTGAGTATAATTCCACTTGCCCATAATGACATTTTTACTGGGTTTGCATTACAATACGATTTTGGAGCATTTTCTCCAAACACTAAAAGCAGAAAAGTCATAATTCCGATTGATACTGCCAGTCCACCATTTCCAAATAAACCTAGAGCGACCTCTGTAGCAAGTGCAGATGATCCCACATTTGCTAACGTAGTTCCAAGATTAATTGTTGCAAGCATCCTAGTGGGGTTTGATTTTAATTTAGAAAGTGCTTTTGCCCCCCTAGCTTTTTCTTTCAATAATTGATTGACTTTTGCCTTGCTTGTTCCAATGAGGGCCACTTCTGCTCCGCTAAAAAGAGCAGATAAAGATACCAGTAATGCAAGTAATATAATTTTGAAAATAAGCTCAACAGCCATTATCAATTACCCCTAGGATAACTTTGAAGCGATGCAGACAGGGAACCATATATTTTAATCGATAAACGGTTTGATTGGATTTCAAACAAATTTGTATGTATTCTAATTTTGTACTGTCTCCTTTATAAGTTCACATTAACCATATGTCTTTCTGAAGATATGCCAACTCATTATGATAATTTCTTTGCAAAGTGTTCTTCAAGTAGTTTTTTCTTTTCTGCCATGTGGAATAATTCCTCGGTATGCTTGAACGCATCTTCTCTTTTTCGGTTAAACAGCATGGCCTGCATCAGTAGATGGTTCTCAGGCACCACTATTCCAGTTTGATCATCAGAATATGTCAGTTTAACAACATCATCCTGTACCTCAATTACGTCTGCATGAATATGAATCATATTTGTATCTTTGAAATTAAATTTTATCGTATCTGCAAAGTCTCGAACATCTTTCGTCCCTTTTGCGGTATACAGTGTTGCAACTCCGTATTCATTTTTATACAAATTTAGAATTTCTTGTGCACTTGGTGCAGATTCCTCAAATCGAATATCCATCAAATGAACATGCATCTGTCTAGTTGGAACCTTCAATACTCGAATAAATAATGGGGTGTCCTCCCCCATGTAGCTCTTTACATCTTCATCATGGTGGGGTTTTCTAGTCCATTCAATCGAATCTTTTGTTGGAGTTTTGACATCCTCAAGGTCTGCCCATCTTCTTATGAGTGTGGCATCAAATCGCTTGATCCTTTTCCCATATTTCTCTTTTAGAGGCTGAAGAATCCTTCCCATTCCAGTCACATTACAGCTTCCCTGCATGACGTATTTTTCATTAAATGTTTTTTCGTAATTTACACGAGAATTGAAGATTAAATTTGCAACAGATTCTGAGCCTCCTATTTTTTCACCCCCCTGAAAAATTGCCCGTATATTTTTTGGTTCATAAAGTGTTTTTTTGTTTGCATATCCCATACCACCAGGGGCTGCGTCTATTATTAGGTCACACTCAGAAATTACATCCTCTATTGCACCCGATATTTTATAATTTTTAAAAGAATCAAGATTAGTCTTTGGAACATACACATTAAATCCTCTAGATATCGCATCTGAAACTTTTTCATCAGGAGAATATTTGCCTACGCCTACAATCTCTATATCATTATCATCGGCTATGAATTGGGCTATTCTGCTGCCTATGGAACCATATCCATTTACAAAAATACGTTTCATATTTTCATGATGAGCGAGTCCCTCTTATTTACATACTCTTGATAAGAACTAAATAGACTTTGGATTCTGGTAGTGTAGTTGAAGATCCATCTACCGTCACTTGGAATTGGTGTGGGTTTAATCACATCTGTGATAATAGTGGTCTTTGTAGTTTATGGACAAGATATGGTGAAAACACCATCTCCAGAAACTTCCTCTCAGAATATACAAAATTCTAGCAAAATCGCCGGTCTTGATCTAATAACAGGTAACGTATCCCCGGTACTAGGCTCAGAAAATGCCCCGATCACAATGATAGAGTTTGGTGACTACCAGTGTTTTTATTGTAACAATTTTTTTCATAATACGGAATCTGACATAGTAAAGAACTACATCGACACTGGAAAAGTCAAAATGTACTTCAAAGACTTTACAATCATAGGTCAGGATTCAGTTACTGCGGCTAACGCTGCGCATTGTGCTCAGGAGCAAGGAAAATTCTGGGAATACCATGACATTTTGTATAGTAATTGGTCAGGCGAGAACACAGGTTGGGCGTCTTCTGCAAACTTGGTACAATTTGCAAAGCAAGTTGGTCTAAACCAAGACCAATTTAACCAATGTACGACCCAGTCAAAATACATCCCAACTATCCGTAATAGTGTTTCAGATGCCAATAATCTGGGTCTTACCGGAACTCCAGACTTTTTCATAATGGGACCTGACAATTCAGTCACCAAGGTAGTTGGCGCTCAACCATACCAAGTTTTTGATGAAATTTTCAAGTCTAAGCTACAGTCATGAGATATTTTTTGCTTATTTCCTTGAAAAAGCGAATAAAACCAGGGTTTAGTGAGATCAATTTGACTCTCAAAATGCTTATATTTGTTATACCTAAGCTCTAGCTGTTGGCTGCAGGTATAGATGACATAGCCATCTACGTTCCAAGGTTATTTGTAGACGCTAGAGATTTTGCAAAAGCCCGTGGCATGGATCCGGATAAACTTCAACGTGGACTAGGCGTTTCTCAGATGGCTATTGTTGATACTAATCAAGATCCTGCATGTATGGCAGCAAATGCATGTTTACGGTTAATTGAGAGAAACAAACTTGCTCCAAAGGACATTGGGCGACTCTATGTGGCTACCGAGTCTTCACTTGATGAATCAAAAGCAATGAATTCTTATGTCATAGGTATGTTGGAACAAATTTACGGTGATGATTCTTTAGAACATTGTGGTGGAATTGAATGTAAATTTGCATGTGTTAGCGGTTCATATGCGCTATATGATAACTCAAACTGGATTAGGGCCGGTGAAGCTGAAGGAAAGTATGCAATCGTAGTTGTCTCTGACATTGCAAAATATGATCTTGGTTCAAGTGGAGAATATACACAAGGTGCAGGTGCTGTTGCAATGTTACTAAGTGACACTCCAAGAATTATGACTTTTGATCCAAAGGTGACCTCTACTTCAATAAAAAACGAGTATGATTTTTACAGGCCATTCGGGAAAGAAACGCCCATTGTCAACGGGCAATACTCAAACCTATTGTATATGATTCAGGTAAAGAAGGCACTTATGGCATACAGAGAAAAGGCATTAACCACAGGATTGATTAAACTAAAAGAAGGAGAGACAATCTTAGACTACATCGATTTCATAAATATGCATCTGCCATACAGCAACATGGGCAAGAAAGCACTTGCCTATCTGTTAAGACACGAATGGCGAAATATGCCATATTGGAAGAAAATAATTGAAAAAATGGGAATGGTAGAACCTGCTCCAAAAGACCCACGAGGTACAATTGAATCAGTTCTTGCAGATGAAGAATTCATGGCAAAAGACCATGAATTTACAAAGAGATTTACGCAAACCGAAGAATTTCAAGATGCATATGATTCAAAACTTGCAAGCTCTTTGATTGCATCAAGAATAGTTGGAAATCTGTACACTGCATCACTCTACATGGGTTTTAGAAGTTGCCTCGAATTCGAATTTCAAAAAGGAACTGATCTGGAAGGAAAAAGATTTGGATTTGGCTCCTATGGAAGCGGTAGCAGCGCGATGGTTTTCAGTGGCGTGATAATGCCAGCATACAAAGAAATTGTTAAAGACATGAATTTAGAGTCAGAAATAGGCAACAGGGTAAAGATCTCACTTGAAGAATATGAGGAAATTCACGAAAATAAGCGAGGCCCCGATGAAAACCTCATAGATAGCAAAAAAGAGTTTGTTCTAGTAGGCGTAGCCAATACTCCAGAAATGCGGGGTCAACGCACGTATGTTTTCAAAGAGTAGATAAGGAAATTTTGATCTAAACGATCACTGAAAATCAACAAAAAAGATATAAAATCACAAAATGTTAAAGAGAGTATGAAAGATCGTTCAATGCCAATCTGTTTTACTGCAGAACAATATGGCAAAATTGAGCAAATTGCAAAGCAGAAAGGAATGCTTAATGCAACTCAGCTTATCGAAAAAGCCATAAACGAACTATAAACCCATCGATAAGTCCTTCTTTTTCATTATCTGTGATTATCAATCTTTTTTAATAGATTTGATTTATTTTTGAGTGTGAGCCTATTTGGACGAAAATCTGCAATTTGCACAATCTGTAAAAAACAGCTAAGTCATAGACATAAACCAAAAAGCGAATGGCAGATAGAGGGCCCACTCTGTGGTGATTGTTATGTTACCCAGATGCAGAAGTTCTATGATCTTAGTTTAAGACAAAAATGCATTATTTGTGGCATTGAAAAAGATGTTCCAGATCTGTGGGAGCCAAAATACCATTGGGATATGAAAGGACTGCTTTGCAAAGTCTGTTTTGATAAAAAAGATGCAGAATCCAAGAACTTGAAGACGTTTTGCAAGATCTGTGGAAAAAAGCTTGGTGTGATAAGGTATAATCCTAAAAGTAAATGGAATATTGATGGGAATTTGTGCAGAGAATGCTGGGATTCTAAAAAGGCAAAGTTGGGATAAAAATGCGCCTTTTTAAGAAGCATAAATGTGAGAAATGCGGTAGGAGGTTTGGTCAACAGGAAGAACTAATGCATCATGAGCAAATTGTACATGATGTATCCATGTATGATTGTAAAGAATGTAATCTTTATTTTCCTAGCATGGAAGCAATGAGGACACACCTACAAAGAATGCATAGTTACCAAGGAAAAGGAGATTCTCAGTAGGCTTTTACGGTTTTTACCACTGGTGGTCTTACCTTTGTAAATACCCTGAAACCGCAAATGCACTTTATTTCAGGAAGTCTTGTCAACTCGGATTGGCTTACGCGAGTACCACATCTCATGCAAGCATAAAATACGCTGAAATTAGAGGGTTTTTCTTCTTCGGTGATGGGCTCTTGTATTGGATCAGACATGATTTATCAAAAAGTTATCTGTAATTTAAGGCTAACACAAATTATTTGAGTGTCAGCTCAATGTACACATCATTTGGTATCTTGATTCTCATGAGTTGCCTGATTGCTCTATCGTCAGCACTCAAATCAATGACTCTGCGGTGTATTCGCATTTCCCATTTTTCATATGTGTGAGTTCCTTGTCCGCAGGGGGACTTGCGAGTTACAACGTTAAGTCTTTTTACAGGCAATGGAGTTGGACCTTTAACTTTAACACCGGTCTTTTCTCCTATTCCTTTTATTTCGGTGCAGACTCCATCCAGCCTTTGCAAACTTGTGCTTGTTAATTTTATTCTGGCTGTTTGAGTCATTCAGATCACTATTTTGTGAACTTTTCAGTGATCTCTTTTATTATACCTGCTGCAATCGTTGCGCCCATGTCTCTGAGAGCAAATCTTCCAAGCTCTGGAAAGTCTTGGAATGTCTCAATTGGCAATGGTCGCACTGGTCTGATTCTGACAATGGCAGAATCCCCCGCCTTCAAAAATTTAGGATCTTTTTCTTCAATGGCTCCTGATTGTGGGTTGATCTTAGCCTCGAACGCAACTATGGTAGCTGCGACTTGGGCAGTGTGAGCATGCATCACTGGCGTATAGCCAGGTGCAATGGCCGTTGGATGGTGAATTACTATGATTTGTGCTCTGAATTCTTTTGCAACATTTGGTGGATTGTCAGGTGTTCCAATTACGTCACCTCTCTTGATATCTTTCTTGTCAATACCTCTGAGATTAAAACCAATGTTGTCTCCAGGCTCGGCTGACTCCATCTGAGTATGATGAGTTTCAATGCTCTTGATTTCTCCCAAGGCACCAGATGGCATGATAATTATTTTCATGTTAGGCTTTGCAACTCCGGTCTCTACACGTCCTACTGGTACTGTTCCAACACCAGTGATAGTATACACATCTTGTACTGGAATTCTAAGCGCTTTGTTAGTTGGTTTATCTGGAAGTTTAAAGTCATCGAATGCTTCATACAGTGTCTTTCCTGTCCACCATGGCAGGTTTGGTGATTTTTTTACCAAGTTATCTCCCTTCCATCCAGAAACTGGAATTATTGGAATTTGCTCAAGTTTGTAACCTACTGATTTTAACAGCTTTTCGGCCTTTTCTTTTGCTACTTTGAAAGCTTGTTCAGAGTAGTTACTGTCGTCCATCTTGTTAATTGCTACTGCCAGCTGGCCTACTCCAAGGGTTCTGAGCAGGAATGCGTGTTCTCTTGCCTGTCCTCCTGGCGCAATGGCAGTATCTGTTTCACCTTCTTTTGCAGAAAGTACAAGGACGGCACAATCTGCTTCTGAGGCTCCAGTGATCATGTTTTTGATAAAGTCTCTGTGTCCTGGGGCATCAATTAGTGTAAAGAAGTATTTTGGAGATTCAAACTTTTGAAATGCTAAATCTATTGTAATTCCTCTTTCTCTTTCGTCTTTGATGTTGTCCATTACCCATGCATACTTGAAAGTATCTCCCTTGCCAGTCTTTTCAGACTCGGCAGCATGGGCAGCTATTGTTCTCTCGTCTACAAGACCTAATTCCATAAGGAAATGCCCCATTGTTGTAGATTTGCCATTGTCGATGTGACCGACAACGATCATGTTTAAGTGTGGTTTTTTGCTTGCAGCGCTCATACCGAACCATTGAAGACTTGGGCTTTATTACCATTTCGATTTTTTGAAATTGTTTTTGCCAAATTTTCAATAAATTATGGTCTAACCTTTTGCTTGCCGTATTTTTCACATACTATAAATCGAGGATTTTTATGAATAGTGACAGAATGAAAATCACTGTAACTGTGATCAAAGCTGATGTTGGTGGAATTGGTGGACATACAAGACCAAGTGACGGACTGATAAATGCCGTTAGAAACATAGTAAGGTCCCAAATGATGAGAAATGGGAAGGGATTTTTGATTGATTCTTACATCGGAT
The DNA here is from genome assembly GCA_050749325.1 of Nitrosotalea sp. Lineage (GTDB taxonomy): Archaea > Thermoproteota > Nitrososphaeria > Nitrososphaerales > Nitrosopumilaceae > Nitrosotalea. The sequence goes on from JBOGRA010000002.1 coordinate 12,896, forward strand.
ACTGTGGTGATGATATCCACATAGTTATGACTCATACTAGAGGAACTGACAATAAAGAGATCCATCAACTTGCTTGGAACGCCTTTGAGGCAGCTACCCGAGTAGCTAAAAACGAAGGTCTCTACGGTGCTGGTCAAGATCTTTTAAAGGATTCATTTTCTGGAAATGTGAAAGGAATGGGCCCAGGAGTAGCAGAAATGACATTTGAAGAAAGACCCAATGAGGCCTTTACAATTTATGCTGCAGATAAAACTGAACCAGGTGCTTTTAACTATCCATTTTACAGAATGTTTGTTGACACGCTAAGTAACACTGGACTCATTGTTAACCAAAATTTGGCAGGGGGTGTAAAGATAAACGTCATGGATGTAGAGAAAGGCAGGATTGCCCAACTTCAGATGTGGCAAGACAAGCCGACTCTTGAAGCTGCGTTGATGTATCCTGGAAGATATGTTGTTTCAAGTGTATATACCAGAGACAATCAACCGATTCTTGCTGCCTCGACAGATCGATTGCACAACATAGCTGGAAAATATGTCGGTAAAGATGATCCGATTTGCATCATAAGAACACAAAAGGATTTTCCAGCAACAGAAGAAGCCGGTGCCGCTTTCAATAATCCACATCTTGTCGCAGGAAATACTAGGGGAAGCCATCATGCTCCTTTGATGCCTGTCAAGTTGAATTCTCCTGCAAGCATCAATTACGCAATACCCATAGTATCTGCACTAGTGTTCAGCATGCATAACGGAAAACTTGTTGGACCGGTAGATGGATTTGCATCTGCTGACTGGGATTATATTCGTAAGATAGCTGTGGAGAGAACTATTGCAATTCGAAGTCAGGGCTTCATACATCCTGCGACTCTTGTACCATCTGAACTTGAGTATGCAGAAGGATACAGAGCCAGGATGAATGTGTTATGGAGTAAGATGAGACCAATTCCAAATTCAAAAGATCAACAATTTCACAATCAGAAACAGCAGCAAAGACCTCAAAACAATCAGCAACTTCAACAAAAACAACAAAGGCCTCCAAAGAGTCACCCTCAGCAACCCCATGCATCAAAACCAACTGCTCCATCTCATAAACCTATAGTGTCTCAAAAATCTGGTGACAGTGTATCTACAAAACCCGTAAAAAAAGCAAGAAAGCCTCAACAAACCAAGACTCTCACAGATACGCAGACACCAGAAGCAAAGAAACCACAGTCTTCAGAATCAAAGTAAATATCTTAATTCAGATTACAATTTTTATTATCGAATTTTTAATGTAATCTATTGGCTAGAAAGCCTCAAATTCTAATCATAGGAAATAATGAAAATGGATTCACGCCTGAACTTGAAAAGATAGCATACGAAACGGGAATGGAAGTAGCAAGAGCAGGTGCAGTTCTAATCACTGGCGGTCTTGGCGGTGTGATGAAGGCATCCGCTCATGGTGCAAAGGATGCAGGTGGACTCACAATTGGAATCATCCCTCAAAATGATGCCTCTTTTGCAAATGAATACTGCGATATAGTAATTCCAAGCGGCATGGGACTTGCAAGAGATTTTCTTACAGCACTTTCTGGGGACGGCGTAATAATTATTGGAGGTGGATCCGGGACTCTTTCAGAGGCATGTGCAGCTTACATGCACAAAAGACCGATAGTATCCATAAAAAATACTGGAGGAATTGCGGACAGATACGCGGATCAATACCTAGATCATAGGCAACAGGTGAAAATAATTAGCGCAGTAGATCCAAAAGAGGCCGTAAAACTACTTCTAGACAGAATTAATTCTGAATAGATAGAAGATATGAATCTGGTTCATAAAATTTACCGTAATCCCTAGAAAGTGTTTGCAATTCACTTATTATTTTTGCCATGCCGAATTCCTTTGCTGTTTCAAATATTGGTTTCCTCAACCCCATACCTAGGTTCAACGCTTTTTCTATCTCTGGTGGGTCACTTACTTGGTTTGTTACAAGCCATGCAGCATTGTTAAGGATGGCTCCAATTATCTGAGTTGGCTCTATTTTTTTTGCCAATTCTTCTGTCAAGTTAATACGTTCATATTTTTCTCCGGCATATTCGTAGAAACCACTTCCTGTCTTTTGACCAAATTTTTTCTGATCAAATAATTTCTGGATTAATGGATGCGGGTTAATTACTTTCTTGTCTCTAGAATACATCTCAATTGTGGCTTTATGTATTACATCCAAACCTGTAAAATCAGCGAGCTCAAATATTCCCATTGGAAAATGTAATGTGAATTTTACGGCAGAATCTATCTCAGTCATAGAAGCTTTTGTCCTATCCATTGTCCAAACAGCTTCATGAACGAGTGGAATGAATATCCTATTTACAATAAACCCAACTACGTCTTTTTTGCATAAAACAGGCTCTTTTGATACTGACTTTACAAAATCTATTGTTAAATCCACGATCTCTTTTGTAGTTTTTTGTCCTGGAATCACCTCAACTAATTTCATTAGCTGAGGAGGATTGAAGAAATGAATTCCGATGACTCTTTCAGGTCTGCTTGTGACATTGGCGATTTCTGTGATTGGGAGTGTGCTAGTATTTGATGCATAGACGGTATTTTTGTTTGCTATTGCATCGACTTCAGCATATACTTTCTTTTTCAAATCCATGATCTCAGGAACCGCCTCGATCATCAAATCACAATTCTTCAATGCCTTACCAAGATCAACTTCAGGTGTTATTCTTGAAAGTATTTTGTGTGATTCTTCCTCTGAAATTTTTTGTTTTGATACCAATTTATCAAGACTCCACCTGATCTTTTCCATGGCTTTGTCAAGAAATTGTTGTTCTACATCCCTAAGTGTTACATTGTATCCAGACATGGCTGAAACTTGAGCAATGCCATGGCCCATTATGCCAGAGCCCAAAACGGTGATATTTTTTATTGCCATGTTGAAATTTTGTTAAGACATCCCTTTGTAAGTTATTCGGTCAATTTTAAAGACTGTCTATTACTGACTTTATCTTGGATGGGAGTTCAGGTAGTTCACCTATGTGACTTACGTTATTTTGAAGAATGTCTGGACCGATCCTTCTTACCTGCTGAGTGGCAATAAGTGTTGCAATACTTCTGTCTATGTCTTTTTGCGACAATATGGTCATGAGTTTTTCTATCAGGACGTTTTCGTTCTCATACTTGTTTATTGCGTATTGTAAGAGTATTAATTTCTCATTGCTAGATAGATCTTCCATAAAGAAAATCCATTTCATACTTCATAAAAAATGTTTTTAAAAATTAGTTAATCAATCACATATCCAGATACCCATATTCTTAAAACCTAGAAACAATTGAACACTACTATATTTTGGACATTGGGAAATTTACGGACGATATATATGCCGTAGCAGAGAAACTAACACGGGAGAAACCTCCTGAAATGAAATCACGAATAAATTTTGTACGTGAACGACTCATTGAATTATACCAAAAAAATCTTGTTAAAATTAATCATTCCGTATTAGAAATAATCTGTGCATCCAACCTCATAGCACATGGTTATTCTGTAGATATAGAAAAACATCTTTCTGATATTCTTGTTTGCGACGTGTTTGCTACCAAAGGAGACGGAACATTCATCATGGAAATTGAGACTGGATTTACTCCGCCAGACCATGCGCTGGATACAATTGATTATTATATTGCAAGAATAGCAAGTAAAATTGCCAGATACAGTCAGTTTTGCTCAAAGTTTGCTCTTGCTACCCCGGTGGTTGGCATATTACCAATTCCGAAGATCTTCCTTAAACCTCCAAGCAAGAGAACAACGGACGAGATTCAGAAGATGAAGGACCTTTGCGATAGGTTTTACAAAAACCCGCCAATAGAGATGAGTGATATATTGAATGCCAGATTGCATTCTGTTTATCTAATTAATATTGACAAATGTTTTGCAAAACAACTTGATCCATATACCTATCTTGAGATTATTGACAAGTTACAAGAAACAAGCGAATTAGATTTGTGAATCGTTTTCCAATGTTTCTATAGTGGCATTTTTTCTATATTCAAACGTCTCAGAGAGAAGACGCATCGCGTATCCTTCAAAAATTTTTCCCACTAATCCATAATGTAATTGAAAATCAATTTGGTCTATTATCTCAGTACTAGTATTGTTTATTTTATTGAACTTGTGTAGGTGTTTCCATGTTTTGAATCTACCACTAATCATTTCATCCACATATTCATATGGTTTCAAATATGTTATTTTTGAATGCCATTTTGAATCTATGATCAGTTTGGCACGCAGCCAGGCTTCTGCGCCTTCTTCTAGAATATCATTCTGTGTCTTGAGAATCTCTATTTTCATTTTTTTAGGGGTGATTATTTTTAAATGGTTTATGTCGGTATAAAACTTCCAGACCTTGTCAACATTAGAATGGACTACAAACGCATGTTTGAAATGTTTCATGAATTCACTCTAGATTGTTCCAACATTTACATTTCGACGATTGTTTGCACATTTTTCTATTTCTTCTTTGGTATGATCTTTTATTGGTTTGCCACACATGGCACATGTTGGGGTTGGTTGAATAGGTTTACGTTCAAACTTCAATAAGATAAAGAGTGCCACCTGAAAATATAATCTCTAACATTTTCTAGGCAGGCGGATTTAAAGAGTTTTCAAGTTGAAGTATAGCGCGCAGAACCAGGCCTGATATTCCAATATGCGATGCTAGAAAAGTGGCTGTCTCTTCTAGTGCATTTTCCCCTCGGTACCCTTCGTCATATGTCATTTCAATTGAACCTTTATCAGTTTCAACATATACAGTCAGCAAAGAATACGACCCATGTTTTGGATCCTTTCTTTGTATGTATAGATTAAGATGTACATCCTTGATCTCATACCCGTATTGCGTGAAACTTCCTGACGACATTAAGATTATTGTTTTGTCAGGCGATCTGTCTATTCTCTTAGGATCTGTTACATCTACTATCTTCAACAAATAAGAAATGTGTATCTTTCTAAATAATCTTGTTGAATGGAAAATTTAAAATGAATTATTTAGATTCGTGTTGTCATTTTCTAGATCTTTTATGTTAAGAGAGATATTAATAAAATAAGAAAAGATCATTTTATCCAATCATAGACTGATTTTGAAGATCAAATCTTGTAATACTATTCGTCGTCTACAGTACCGCCCTGTCCGTATATTACCGGCATGGTAATGGTACTTGTCACATGAGCGACGTTTCTTACCTTTGATATTGCCATATCGACCTTTGTAGGATCTTTTGCCTCAATTTTTACAAACACGTCATATTTTCCCATGACTCCGTTCACTTCTATCACATCTGGAAGACTTTTTGTTTTTGAAATTACTTCTTTCTCATTTCCAGGCACACAAATTACTAAAATGTATGCAATCATATTGTCTCGACGTGATTTGCTCTTAAATAATCTATCTGAGCTGACGAAGTGATCTATTCTGTGAGAAAACCACTATGACGGTTGTCATACTTAATACCAAGATCAATGTGGTAGTTGTTCCAAATTCTGGAATCACAGTAGTACCTGTTAGGGTAAGTTCTTTTGTTCCGGACTGCATTGGACACTCAAGAATCCTTTCTACATCTGACTCGGTTTGAGTGCAATCGATATAATTTCCATTCTCTTTTACATTTATCTGTCCCCCAGGAGCATCAATCACACGTTTTGGGATTTGATATTCCTCCAAGATAGAACCATTTTGTATCTTGGTTGTATCAACCTGAATGGTAATAGAATTATCAACCGTTGAGACCTCGACATTTCCATATTCTACAAGGTTAGTATTTTCCCCACGAACTTTTATCGTACTATCAAACACTGGAATTACTTGTAGCTGTCCTACAATTACTTGGAATTGAATTTGAGTTGTTTCATTGCTTTGTCTCATGTTGACAGTATAGATTCCCCCCTGGGCATCATCTCCCAATACGAAATCATGAGAAAATACGTTACTAAGTAATGCTGTTTGACCTACTTCATATACATTGCCAATAGGATTTCGTACTATTATGGTAACCGGGTTTTCATTTGTTGGCGGTTGCACCATACCTGTGATTATCACCTTGTCGCCAGGTGCATAGGATTGTTTGTTTGTACTTGCAGATATCCCCTGCGTACTTTGAGCATATGTTAAATTCATAGATATGAGAATCATACATGACGCAAGAAAAATTCCTACCGTTAGCCCACGCATTGGCAGTTTTGATAGTTTCACGGTATTTAACTGTAGATTAGGGTCATTCGTTTTTCTATGTATATTTCTCAATTGATTTTAGTTTATCCTCAAGAGAATGATTCTTGTCTCTCCTCTCATCAATCTTGAGAATTGTTTCCACTCGGGTCACTCCCATTTCAAATATTGCATTTGTAACAACTTTGGACGCCTCAAAGATCTTGTCAATGTCGTCTGATTCAATCAGTGTTCCCATCGGAGTTACCTGATATCTAATTCCATCGATTGTCTTCAACCTCTTCAGACCGTTTGCAATGTATTTACTCAAGCTTGTTGATGATGTACCTATTGGAAGAACCCCAATCTCAGCATGAATTTTTGTCATTATGTAATGATACTTTTTGTTCTTTAAAATAATTCTGTAGTTTTGCCTATAAAAAAGCATCAAGGCCTGCTTTTGAAGCCATGCCTTGGTTTTCAAGAATCTTTGACATTTTTTCACCCATCTTCTTTGCCGCACTCACCTTTCTCTTTCCTATCCAGTAGTAAGTTTCGTCAGTTGTATCTTTTGCAATTAGGACAATTAGTTTACCATAATCTTTTCTACCTGTTCTGCCTTTTCGCTGAACATAACGAATTGAACTCGGCACGTTATCGAAAAAGATGACCGTGTTTACTTCAGAAATATCAAGACCTTCTTCCCCAACCCTTGTCGCAATCAACACCTTGTATTCTCCATCTCTAAATTTCTGAACTGTCTCGATTTGTTTTTTCTGCTTGAGTCCAGCATCTCCAGCCTTTCCTATTAGAAATCCCGCTGGTATGTTCATCTCGATTAGTTTTTGGTGTATTATTTCAACAGAGTCTCTATAACTTGTAAATATCAAGGCTTTGCCCGAAAGGCCATTCAATATTTCTTTAAGCTTTGTTATCTTTGAGTGTTCAATACCTTTTTGTTGAGCTTCTTTTGCAAGACGTATAGCTTTTCCAAAGTTTAGATCATTTTCAAATAGGTCTCGTATACCGACTCCTTTTTTCTCACGAGTTCTCTCGCAAAATCGCAGAAACGGTGTTACGCCATGTGATTCCAACACATTCAAGGCGTGAATCAGCCGTATTGATGTGAAAAGTGGTTTTGCAGCTCTTCGGTTTTGTCTTAAAACAAAATCCCTAACACGCAAAAGTTCGGATAGCGACTTGCTACTGGATAAATTCAACCCAAGTCTCCTCAATTCATCATATTGTGAGTCTATTGCGGCCTTGATACAAGATTGAATTTGTTTCATTTCATACGGAAGCTCAACGCTTACCCATTGAGTATCTGTCTGTTGTACATATGGACTTACATCTGGACTTTCTTCCGTTCGCTGTGCAATGCTTGAAATCTTTAATATTTTGAGTATTTCTGAAGCTTTATCTCTTTCGCTTGGCAACGTGGCAGTCATTCCAATGATTCTCACATTCATGTTTGCAAATCTTTCCGCAATACCGGTATATGCATAATCGCCTACTGTCCTATGTGCCTCATCAAATATTATTAGAGCAAATTGTGACGGCAAAACAAGTTGCCTATCTAGATCATTTTTGACAATTTCAGGCGTTGCACAAATTACACTATTTATCCAGAGTTTTTTTCGTTTAGTTATTGGGTCCTCACCAGTTATGAGAGCAATGTCATCTACGAGTATGTTTGATTTTAAGAATTCATAATGCTGGTGCGCCAATACTCTTGTCGGTGCCAGAAACAATACTCCGCCCGTTTTTTTGGAAAGAAAATCAGCTATTACTTGAAGAGCAACAGTAGTTTTACCAAGGCCTGTTGGAAGCACCACAAGACAGTTATCCGAAATGGCTTGTCTTGCCAGATTGACTTGGTATTGCCTATATTCAATGGCAGATTTTCTGACAAGTGGGTACTCTATGTATTGCGGGTTCAAGCACCTTCAAATTGCCGTCTATGGGTAAAAATGTTCGTTCAAGCTAATTGTTACTTGCAGCTCACAACTTTGTACTCACATGTCTTGTAGATCTTATATTATGGCGCGTTACAATCCTTTTGTGAAAAAGGAATTTAAGCGCCCAACTTGGGACGAGTATTTCATTCTTCAGGCAGAGCTTGCAAAACTACGATCTAATTGCATTACAAGACAGGTGGGGGCCGTCATAGTAAGGGAAAACAGGCAGATTGCCACTGGATATAATGGCACACCACCTGGAGTCAAAAATTGCTATGAAGGCGGGTGTAAACGATGTCAATTGCGTGCGGAAGGAAAGATTGCCTCAGGAGAAGCATTAGACAGGTGCATATGTAACCATGCAGAGGCAAATGCCATAATGCACTGTGCAATTCTTGGTGTAGGCTCTGGTACGAAAGATACCACGTTGTATACAACATTTGTAACATGTTTAGAGTGTAGTAAAATGGCCATAACCGTAGGCATTAGAAGAATTGTATGTCTTGGTTCGTACCCGGAGACAGATTATCAGCTTTTAAAAGATGCCAAGATTGAGGTGGTGGTTCTAGACAAGAGCAGAATAAATCATTGGATAAAGGTATTACTTGAAGAATCATCAACTAACCTGACGCCAAAGTGAGAATGGATGCAGTCTTCTAAAGCAGTAGATGAAATAACTACAACAATGCTTCCCGCATTGCTTGTCTCTGCCACTTATGACAGCCAGAAAAAAGCTGCCGTTTTAAAATTCTACGAACCCATCTCTCAAAAAGTTCTCTTGTGGACGGACAACACGGGGCACAAACCATATTGCTATTCCAAGATGGTACCTGAAGAATTAAGGTTCCTCTCAGACCGAAAGGACGTGATAAAACTAGAAAAAGTCCAGAAACAAGACTTGCTCAAAGATAGACAAATCAACGTAACAAAGATCACAGTTACTGATCCCTTGGCAATAGGTGGCACACAAACTGACAAGAGCATCAGGAATGTCATAGAGACGTGGGAATCCGACATCAAATATTATGAAAATTATCTATATGATAATTCCCTTATTGTAGGAAGGTACTATGTCATAGAAAACGGCAAACTAAAGGAATTCGCTTATCCTATCCCCGACAAGGTCCAGCTTGCACTAAAGGGATTACTATATGACAAGGTAACAAACACAGGAATAATAGATAAGAAAGAATTTCAAGACAACATAAGTGCGTGGGCAAATCTACTCAATCAACCCATTCCAAAGATTAGAAGAATGAGTTTTGATATCGAGGTAGAGTCTGAGATAGGAAGAATACCTGATCCAAAAATTGCTGAAAAAAAAATAACCGCCATTGGGTTTTGTGGCAGCGATGAAGCTAAACAGGTCTTTGTATTGAAGAGAGCAGAAAGAAAAACTGGAACCAACGAACTACATCCTGATATCAAAGTGACCTTCTATGACGAAGACAAGGAAAGCGACATGATACGAGACGCATTTAAAATTTTGACAAGCTATCCTTTTATCATTACATTCAACGGAGATGATTTCGATATGCCATACATGTACAATAGAGCAGAGAGACTCGGAATTGGATTGAAAGATATTCCTCTCATAATGATGAGAGACTCTGCTACCCTAAAACAAGGTGTCCATATTGATTTGTATCGAGCTTTCTCCAATCGTTCGTTTCAGATCTATGCATTCAGTCACAAATACAACGATTTTTCTCTTAACAGCATAGCCGAGGGATTAATCGATGAATCAAAAATGGAGTATGATGGTGACCTAAATGATCTTTCTCTGTATGAACTTGCAAATTATTGCTTTAACGACGCACGATTGACAGAGAAACTAACTAGCTTCAACAATGATTTGTTGATGAATCTACTTGTTGTCATAACAAGAATAGGCAGAATGCCGATTGACGACATATCAAGAATGGGCGTATCACAGTGGATCCGTAGTTTGTTTTATTACGAACATAGAAACCATGGTTTTTTGATTCCTAGAAGAGAAGAACTGGAACAAAAATCCAGCACTGCAACTACCGAGGCCATAATTAAAGATAAAAAATATCGAGGTGGTCTTGTAGTGGAACCAAAGGAGGGAATTCACTTCAATGTGTCTGTCATGGATTTTGCCAGTCTATATCCTAGCATCATAAAGGTGCGAAATCTTTCATATGAAACGGTGAGATGCGTTCACGATGAATGTAAGAAAAATACAATTCCCGGAACAACCCATTGGGTATGTACAAAGAAAAATGGTCTCACTGCAATATTGATTGGTTCACTACGAGACCTACGTGTTAATTACTACAAAAGTTTATCAAAAAACCCCGCACTGAGCGAGGATCAAAAACAACTCTACACAGTAGTAAGTCAAGCACTTAAGGTTATACTAAATGCAAGCTATGGAGTAATGGGGGCAGAGATATTTCCCTTATACTGTTTGCCAGTAGCAGAAGCTACTACCGCTGTAGGTCGGTTTACAATTTTAGAAACAATCGAAAAATGCAAATCAATAGGAATTGAAGTTCTGTACGGGGATACTGATTCTTTATTTCTCAAAGGCCCTACGCGTGCGCAGATCCAAAACATAGTTGATTGGGCAAAAGAAGAATTCGGTGTAGACCTTGATCTGGACAAGGAATACCGTTATGTTGTTTTTAGCACTAGAAAAAAGAACTATCTTGGCGTTCAAAAAGATGGCAAAGTAGATGTAAAAGGCTTGACGGGCAAGAAATCACATACACCACCGTTTATTCGAAAGTTATTCTACGAAATACTAGAAATCCTGTCCAAGGTACAATCAGAGAATGAGTTCTCACAGTCAAAACAAAAGATTGGAGATATGATATCACAATATGCCAAGAATCTAAAAGCAAGGCAAATTCCATTAAATGAACTTGCATTCAATGTAATGATAAGCAAGGCTCCTTCTGAATACGTAAAAACAGTTCCACAGCACATACGGGCAGCCAAACTATTAGAGCCAACAAGAGAGATTAAAAAAGGTGACATCATCTCATACGTGAAAATAATAAACAAGCCAGGCGTAAAGCCAGTAGAGATGGCACGTCCTGATGAGATTGATTATGCAAAATATATTGAATTTATGGAGAGCACGTTTGATCAAATATTATCATCTATGGATTTGGATTTTAGTACTCTGATTGGAGCACCAAAACAGACAGGCCTGGATCAATTCTTTTGGAACTAGAAATGAATTGCCCAAGATGCGGCTCCGATGGATATGACATATCAAAACAATATAGAGTGCCAAGATGACTCTGAAAAGAAGGCTGGAAATTATAGATGTCTTTGTTGCAACTATCAGACAAAATGACTGTCTTCAATTAGCGCATCTCATTTATTCGGTATGTCATGGTATGACAGATGATCTCTTAGAATTGGCATTATCCGTTTGCAAGCCAAAAACCGCTTGAGCATATAGAAAGAAAAATGGCGTATCTTGAAAAAATCTAACTACATCTTGCCAAATTCATCTTCGTCAGAATACGCGCGTTCTGCGTGCTCCTCAATATCCAAACCAGCTTCTTCTACTTTTGGCGATACACGTATGCCAATCAATGCGTCCAATACCTTCAATATCGCAAATGTTCCAAAGAATCCCATGACGCCTGCCACTCCAACGCCTATTGCTTGAACTAACAATTGATGCGGGTTTCCAAATAATAACCCGTTGGGTCCTGATGGATTTACTAGTGAGCTTGCAAATAATCCAATTGACAATGAACCAACTATTCCAGCTACGCCGTGCACCGAACTAACATCAAGCGCATCATCTATCTTTAATCGCTCTTTAAAGAAGATCACACCTAGATATGATGCAATACCTACCGCGATTCCTATCACAAAGGCACTATCGACACCTACGTAGCCTGAGGCAGGAGTAATTCCTGCCAGTCCAGCTATTGCACCATTAATTGCCGCAATCACACTTGGTTTTCCTGTTCTCATCCAAGAAAGCCCCACCCATATCAAAGCTGCAACAGCTGAGGCCACTTGTGTATTTATTATTGTGATTCCTGATAATGCTCCAGCACCATATGCACTTCCTGCATTAAAACCAAACCACCCAAGCCACAATAGTGACGACCCTAGAACTGCAATTGGTATGCTATGAGGAATCATAATTGATGAACCATAGTTCAATCTCCTGCCCAAGGCTAAAGCTGCTGCAAGGGCACCCATGCCTGCACTTGTGTGAATAACGATACCACCAGCAAAATCAACTACGCCCATCTGACCTAGCCATCCTCCGCCCCATATCCAGTGTACCAAAGGATAATAGATCAGGCCACTCCATGCTACAATAAAGAGAATATACGCACTAAACTTCATTCGCTCTGCGATTGCCCCGGTTAATAACAATGGCGTAATGACGGCAAACATCATCTGGAATTTTGCATATAAAAGTCCCGGAATGGTAGGAGCGTAATGTAATCCAGTATCTTGTGGAACGTTTCCGAGAAATGCCCAATCTAGATTACCAGATAATCCTTCTCCCGTATCAGGTCCAAACGATAAACTGAATCCAAATGTAAACCACATTATGCTTAAAAGTGCCAATCCAAAAAAGATCTGCATGAAAATAGATACAGTATTTTTCTTTCGTAATAATCCAGCTTCAAACATTCCCAGTGCAGGTATCATAAGCAATACAAGACTGGATGCAATTAGCATCCATGCTGTGTCTCCGGAGTCGATTGGCAAGATTCATTTATTAAAAAAACAGAGATATAAAAATTAATTGCTTTTTCTCATCATAAAAAATATGGCAAGAGTCTTGCACAAGATTTTTTAATATGCTTTAGAATTTTGTTATCATCTTGATAAAAATTGAGATCATCTTGCCGGAGAATGATGTAAGGCCCATTAGCGACGCCTTGAAGAAATTACCAGTAGGTGGAATTACAGCATACAAAGGATGGGGCAGAGGTAAAACGATCAGCCCACAAATTCACGCATCAAAGGGAACTGAGATTTTTACTCCAGAATTTGGAGACAGATTCATAATAGAAGTTATAGTTTCAGACGATAAAAAAAATGAAGTAATTGAAATTGTCCGCTCGAAAGCAAATCTTGGGAAGATATTCATCACGCAGATTGTAGAGGCGTTTGACATCCAGACTGAAAGAAAAGACGAGCAAGTGATTTAAAATCTATTTTTTCGTAATTGTTATTTATGCATGACAGTATCTTCAACCTGTGATCAGAATAGAGGTAATAGTAGGACATGGAGATATCAGAGCAATCAGTGATGCATTAAAGACATTGTCCGTAGGTGGGATTACAATAATGAAAGTCAGAGGACGTGGAAAGAATCTCAATCCACAAATGCATGCCGCAAAAGGAACCGAGATGTTTACCCCAGAATTTAGCGACAAATTTGTCATTCAGGTAATTATTAAGGAAAAATATGAAAATGATGTAATAGGCATAATCCGAAACAATGCGAAAGTCGGCAAAATATTCATATCCACAATTAATCGTGCTGTTGATATCTCCTCTGGTGATGAGAATGAAAAGGCAATTTAGGTACAGATATTGTCATTATGACACAATCCGCCATATTTGAAAATGAGAAATTCTCAAAGACAATAATTTGTAAAAAACATCTTCCGTTAACAAAACCAAAAACATATGGTTCATCGTAGATTAAAAAAATCAAGACTGGCACTTTGAAATGGCAAAAAAAGGCATCTGAAGCAGATTGTCAAGATGAATAAACTATCCGGATATTTCGTTTTCAGTGCTTTACAAAATCCGGTGTTGTAATCTAGTTCTAAAATAAGGAATGATAGACATCATGGCAATCGCAAGTACCAACATTGCAACGGTGCCAAATTCCGGCACTATTTGAGTACCAATTATCGTGATCTGGGCATTATTTGGTCCAAATGGAATGGCAAGGGTTCTACTATTGGAATCTGTTCTTGTTTCATTAAATGCAGTTGACACTCCATCGTCTTGTATGACAAATTGACTATCCTGGCCATTGTTTTTTGAGTCTATCAAAGATCTCGGCAGCGTGATTGAAATTGTTCCACTGCCAGACGGTTGGATTCGTATAGCTAAGGATTTTGTATCAGTATTTGGTATCATGCCTAATACTTTGCCATTTGTTATTTGGTATGTTGCATTGTAGGTTTGCCCTTGAATTGTAATTGGTATGACTGGCATGAAACCAGTAAACAGGAATGTGGTTTTTGCAGTATTATCTTTACTTCCATAGGTCACATCCACCTCATAAGTGCCAGGCGCCGTCCATAAACTACCGCCTGCTGTAACTATTGTGGAGTATGTGTTGTCTGAACTTGGCGATACCTGACCGAGTAGGACTATGTTTTGTGAGGGATCTCTGACAACGATGGATATTGGAATATTAAGTTGGGTACTTACTATGCCTGATATTGTCATCTGATCGCCGTCAGAATAGGTGGACTTGTCAGTAGATACTGTAATTGAAGCCGCGGCAGGAGTAACCTGAGCAAAGACAGGAGTGACGGTTAACAGCGCAATTGACACCATCAGCATGATAAAAATAGAATTAATTTTCAACAGATAATCGAAGAGTTATAGTTATTTAAGATTCTCGATTAATTTTACTAAATATGTTGCATTTTAGTCAGTCATCTGTAGCAATTGAGCGTTTTAGAATGGTCTTGATAAATAAACCGAAAACCAAAGAATTCGATCTAGAATGACTAGTTTGAAAACTATCCTTCAGAGGCAGATTTTCCGCCATCCACGTTCATGATCACACCTGTGATCCAACTTGCCTCATCTGATGCCAGATACACCGCGGAGTTAGCCACATCAATTGGCTCTCCAATTCGGTTCAAGGGTTGTCTTTCTTCAAGAACCTTTCTTGCTTCTGGATAATCAAGATATGGTGTTATCATTCCAGCATTGATTATTCCAGGATTTATACAATTACAACGAATGTTTTTTCTTGCATATTCAATCGCTATTCCTTTGGTAAACATATTGATTGCAGCTTTGGTAGTGCAATAAACAGTCAAATGTACTTTTGGGATTGCTCTTTCACTGGATATGGAGCCTATATTTATGATTGAACCTTTTTTATTTTCAAGCATCTTAACAAGTACTGATTTTGTCATCATGAAAGTTCCAAAGAGATTGGTATTGACTAATGCCATCCAGTCTGA
Source organism: Nitrosotalea sp. (assembly GCA_050749325.1). Taxonomy (GTDB): domain Archaea; phylum Thermoproteota; class Nitrososphaeria; order Nitrososphaerales; family Nitrosopumilaceae; genus Nitrosotalea. The sequence continues at coordinate 28,225 of JBOGRA010000002.1, forward strand.
TTCTTTCATCTCATGGAAATGAATTGGATCATTAATTGTTCCTGCATTGTTAACAAGAATGTCTATCTTACCATAATGTGCATTTATCTGATCAATTGCCTGAATCACCTGTGATTCGTTTGTTATATCACATTGAATGGACACTGTGTTTAAGGCGTAATTTTTTATTGTTGATCTTACCTTTTCCAGTTTTTCGCTGTTTCTGCTAATCAAGACAACCTTTGCGCCCTCTTCCACAAATCTTTTTGAGATCTCCAATCCAATTTCGCTTGATGCGCCAGTTACTACGGCTATCTTGTCTTTTAATCTCATACGATATATCCGAAACCGCCGCTTAAAAAAGTCGTCTTTATTTTCCAAGCACAAAGATATGACACCATAACAAAATACGATGCATAGAAAACCCTATGTTTTCTTGAGTTTTTGAATCTCTTGAGTAACAAGGGGCAAGAATGCACCTACATCTGTCACTATCCCCAACGCCTGCCATGTCCCTCTGTCCATAAGTTTAGTTACTGTCGGTTGGTTGATATCGACTACAATCACCTTGACATTTGCCGGAAGCATGTTTCCCGTAGCGATTGAGTGAAGCATCGTTGCAATCATTATGACCATTTTTGCGTCCTTGAGAGCCTCTTTGTATTTTCTCTGCGCTACAGTCATATCAGTAATCACATCTGGCAACGGACCGTCATCACGCAGTGATCCTGCTAAAACAAATGGGATATGATTTTTTATGCATTCATACATTATACCTTTAGTCAATGTCTTTTTTTCAACCATTTTTGAAATCGAGCCTGCCTTAAAGACAGAATTTATTGCTTGCATGTGGTTTCTATGACCACGAACTGCAAGTGTGCCGTCTTTAACATTCATTCCAAGTGATGTACCCAAAGTAGAATATTCTATATCATGAACAGCGAGTGCATTTCCTGCAAGCACTGCATCAATGAACCCTAGATGGATGAGTGACGCGATCGAGTCTGATGCCCCCGTGTGAACTATTGCAGGACCGCCAACAAAAACTATTTTTCCTCCTTGTTTTTTGGTTTTGTAAATATCTTCTGCAACTCTTCGTGCAATGTGTTGAGTTGGCCTTTCGCTTGAGCTCCCGCTTCCCATGAATTGAAATAGATTGACTCCTTCTCTTGGTCTCTCGGGAGGGGTAATACGAATTCCTTGCTCTCCTACTACAATCATATCGCCTTTCTTGATTTCACGGATTGGTGTGCAAAAAGCTCGATTTGCTTTAACTACGATGCACTTGTCCATCATCATGTTTTCAACTCTAATCCATTTCGCTTTGTAGAAAATATCAGTATGATTATTTGTGGTACTGTAAAAATCATCAGGCATGACCATGTCTTTTTGGGTCTCCTTTAGCACCACCTCTTGTTGTACCTTAGAGATTGCACCTTCCCTATACACAGCTTGAAGGATTTGATTTAGATGCTCTTTTGATTTGCCTTGTATGAGAAGTTTTGCATAACTTACGTCTTTTTTCTTTTTTCCGACTAGAAACTTTTGTACCTGAAATTCACCATGCAAATCCATTATTATATCAAAAATTTTGGTAAGTATCAGAGAATCAATTAGATGTCCTTTTACTTCTACGATATGTTGAAACTTTACCATTTGATGAAAATGAAGGAACTGCTAATTTAACGTTTAAGATGAATTTACTAACATATTGATTCAAGTAGGCTTCGAAGTTACCAAATTACGTGTTCTTTTCTGAATCTTTATCATGAACATAAAAAACAAAAATACAAAAAATAACATGTTTGCAACAAATGTAAAGGGATTATCAAGGGATTCCTGTAAAGTCCCATAGTGAAGAGGATTTACCCACATTGTACCTGGGGAAAAATAGATTTTTTCCCAATATGAAAAAGCTGTGATGGAATGAACAAATATGACAAAAATGACAAAAATAATCTTTGTTTTTCTGTTTGAGATTTCTTTTAAAAACTGCCAGAAACCATAAGATGCAATAAAAATAACAGATATTCCCAGTGGAAGAAGATATCTTTCAAGAGAGAGATCTTTTACGAGGGCTAATGTGAGGGCAAGTGTACTTACAAACCAAATTAACAATAATACTTCTGAAGTACAGTCTTTGAATTTACTAATTCGGTACACTATATACCCAACCCCAACAAAGAAAAATACTGACAGTGGAATACTGGAATAGGTGGGTGGATATGTCCAACCAAAATTTCCACTCAGGTCAACATCTGGGTTGGAGATCTGTTTTTCTATAAAACTTGGAAATAGAACATAATGAAAAACCGATACTAGTGATTTTATCTGAATGTTATGAATTGATGGATAGCCGATATACCAGACATCGTGATTATAGTTATCCATGTCTGCCTTCATGACAGAAATCGCGTTTAAAGGATTCATATAAAATCCAGGTTCGGCTAAAAATAAGCCCAAAAGTGCTATTGCAAAAAATAAGAAACCCAAGAAGCATGTCTTGGCAATGCTTTTTTTCTTAAAAGCAGAATCGCCATTTTTATCAGATAATCCCTTGAATAAAATAATTCCAAGAAATAAAACTGAGAAAGTTATTGCAAGCATTTTTGAATTTAATGCAAAACCAAATGCAATTGCACTTAAAACCAAATATATGATTTTTGTGTGCCCATTTTTGAAGACATAAAGTAAGATTAGCAACGATAGCATGACAAAGAAGATGTAATGCACTTCTACCATTATAGTGCGACTGTACCACACCCAAAGATCATATGACAAAAAAATGAGAGAGGATACGACACCAACATATCGATTGAAAAGTATTTTTCCCACCATAAATGAAAGCACAATTGTCAAAGATCCAAAAACTGGCGAGAGCAAACGGCCAGATGTCATTTCTTGAACTAGTGGACCTTTGTTATTATCATAGCAATCCCAGTAACATGACCAATTGTAAAAATCCCCTTTGTCTTCATTTGTAAGATACATCGGAAATCCTATCAGGATGTTTCTAATTGGACTATAAGTTAGGCCAAATGCAGGTATATGAAATAACAGATTACAATGATCTAGCGATTCCAGACATGAATTGCTAAAGTTACCTTTTTTTATCAAATCAAAATAATTTCCACCCCAACCAAGATAGGTGATTTCATCCCCATGCCAAGGCTGTCCTTCCAGGTTGTACGAATAAATGAAAAGGGATCCCAGAAACAATGCAAGTGGTATGACATAGTTGGATTTTGCAATTACAAATTGCCGCATCTTCATGGTTTTACTTTCTCCACATTGATTTCAAATCCAAGTATAACTTTAAAGTACGTTTTTGATATCATGTAAAACTGTCAAAGGTTGTGATTGCTTAAACTGGTAAGGAGACCTGACCTTTGTATTCAGATATACTGTCGTTTTGTAATGTTTTTACAATTGTGTCTTTACGTTCTACATTTAATCCTCTTACAATCGCTTTTGAAATACCGTTTTTATCACACAGTACCACCATGTAACCACTTACATCTGTCAAAACATATCCTCCAGCATCATTTAATATGGCATAAAGATTTTCATCCCCCACTGGCTCCCATACGTTTGATCTGTTGTCACGAAGAGCCAATGCGGGCATAGCTTGGCCATTAGAAATCTTGTTCAGATATTCTCTTGCTGCCTTGACCCGTTTTTCACCAATTTTGAGCGCAACAAAATATTGCATAACATCAACCCACCAACTTGTTATTTATAGGATATCTCATCTAAAATTTCTACAAGTTCTTTTGATTTTATTTCACGTCTAGCAGATTCTACAAATTCTTGAAGTCTCTCTTTTGAAAACCCTTCTTCGCAATATTTTGCTGCCTGTAATGCCATCTCGAACCGGTCGATTTCATGCAACAAGACAGATTCTTTGGATGTGCAGTCAATATACTCATTCCATAATGAATAATATTTGTCAAAGAGAGGTGGTGGAAGTTTCGATAAAATCTCTTTCATTGTCTGATTTTCTACTGTTTTCTTGTTTTCTTTTTGAATTTCACCTGGGATAAAATCCCCAGTTATTGATTCAGCAAGATCATGGAGTAGGGCCATCTTTACTATTCGTTCACTATCCAGATTTCCCATATTATCTGAAAATACCATGGCCATGATGGCAGTACCATACGAATGGTCTGCCACGGATTCCGGATGATTGACTCCTACTTTCTCTTTCCATCCTTTTCTTGGCACTTTTTTTAGCTCAGACATGATATAGAAAAAATCAAACAACATGTTCTGTGTATATACTCAAATACCGCTGGTTTTAGGTTTTTGTTTAAAAAAAAGACAGGCAGTACGATCAAGATAAAAATAACAAGATTGACCAAATCTTATTGGTAAAAATATATACAAAAACAGGTGATGATGGTACTACAGGACTTGTAGGCGGAGGACGAATAAAGAAATCAAGTCAACGCATTATTGCATATGGTGCAGTAGACGAACTAAATTCTGCTATTGGCATAGCTTTATCCTGCACATCAGATTCTGACATTGTCAACCTTCTCACCAAAATACAAAATGATCTTTTTGTTGTAGGTTCAGATCTTGCAAATCCAATCTTGAGCGATTCGTCCAGTAGAGTAACAAATAGCATGATCACTTATCTCGAGAACCAAATAGACAAAATGGAATCTGAACTTTCCCAAATAACCTACTTTATACTGCCTGGTGGAGATCACGTCGCATCCCAAATACATCTTGCTAGGTCCATTTGCCGAAGAGCTGAAACAAATATCGTAGAACTAGAAGAAAAAGAACAAATTAACAAAAATTGTCAAGTCTATGTTAACAGATTATCAGATCTTCTCTTTGTGATATCTAGAACGATAAATAAACGAAAAAAGATCAACGACGTTGCTTGGAAAAAATAAGACAGACACACTTTAATTCCCCAAGAATTGGATGATCGAATGTGCCACCGTAGCTCAGCCCGGGAGAGCACTCGGCTGAAGACCGAGCTGTCGCGCGTTCAAGTCCCGCCGGTGGCACCATACAGTTTAAAATAATTTTTGATCTAATCAGTTCTGCCACTTAGGGTCAAGTGTTTGTATTGTCTGTATGCCAGATAATTTGTAATCAAAAGCAAAACCTGCAAAACATACCCGCCAGTTATTAAGACTATGGCGTTATAGAGAGGATGTAATGTTGTCATTATCTCAATATGTTTGTAAAAGGCACTGTTTCCAGCTATGACGATTCCCGCTATTACAAAGTTTGGAATGTAAACGCGTTTGAAATTTTTTGCCGTCAAGACCGCAAGCGAGACAAAACACCCTTCTAGTAGAAGGGCTTGCAGAATAAACTTAGGATCACCAAGCGGAATTCCTAAAACTCCTACGGAAGAGACGGCAGCAAGAATTATCACCACATTTTGCTGCATTTTATCCATAGGCACTAAAAGATGGCGTATTCTTAATAAAAATACTCGTTGTTTTCAAATTTTGCAGATAGTGTCATCGTAAATATATGGTAAGTACGCCATATAACAACAGTGAGTGTAAAATCATGAATGCCACGCCTGCAAATATGAACAATTATTGCAAAAAAATACTTGACCTTGATCCACAGATTAGGTTTGCCGGAAAAATTGTTAATGATCAATTGGTCTCATCTGCAAGAAAAGATGGTGTGATTCCACTTCTTGACAAACAACTAGCAGACCTTGCACATCATCAGGTTCTCGTAAAAGCAATGATGGACAAAATGTTTACAGATAAGATGGGTAAAACAGACTGGGTGGTAGAATCAAAAGGTAAAGTAAAGCTATTGACCATATTTCAAGAGGATGGAATACTCATCCTGTCCACAGAGCCCTCATCGGATCATCATTTGATAATTGAAAAGATAAAAAATATAACAACGTGAATTTCGCTCTAGTGGTTTACATTAGTGGTTTACATTAGTGTAAGAATATCCGCAATAGAGTAGTTTTTTCCTTTTAATACTGGATGAGACAAGTTTAAAAGCATGATATGTATTGTTGGTTAATCGTCGTAATGACCAACGAAAAGAAAAAAGAGACAAAAAAACCTGCAAAAAAGGAGATCAAAAAGAAAGATGTCCACAAAGCAAAACCAAAGGAGAAAGTTAAGCTTAAGGAAGACATCATCAAGGAAGATTCAGGAATAATCGTTGTAGAGGACGATACTGATGTGGATAAAGAGGCAGAATTAGAAGCCAGGAAGGCATACCTTGAAGAAGCTCGATCTCAAGAAGCAGGCGACGATTAAATTTTTTATTTCCTACATGCGTCTAGGATCATAAACATTTATCCGTAATAACGCGATTAAAAAGAGTTATGAGGGCTTTATGTTTGATTACTGTCAAGCCCGGAAAGGTGGACAACGTCATAAAGATACTACAAAAAATACGAAAAACCGTTAAAGAACTCATGATTGTTACAGGCAGGGCCGATATCATAGTAATTTTACAAGGTACCATAGACGAGATAAATAACATGGTGATAGATTTCAAGAAAGTAAAGGAAATTGTATCAACTGAAACCCTGATTGAAGTAGAGGTGGATCTAGGTTGGTCAAAGCCGTAGTCCTAGTTAAATCCCCTAAAAAGCTTATTGCCGCAAGGCTACGCATGGTAAAGTCAGTTTATGACTCTTTTGCAGTAAGCGGCCAATTTGACGCTATAGCACTGATTGAGGTAAAAGAGCTGGCCGAGATCAAGGAAATAACTACAGAGATTCAGAACATACGTGGCGTGGAAAGAACCGAAACCATGGTTCAGGTAGTGTAGCAAAACGGTTTTAACGTTGGAGTTTTTAATTGTCATATGAACATAAAGCACCTTGGAAGTATAGTAATTGCAGTTTCTAACCTAGAAAACTCTATCAAGTATTATAATGAGATAATAGGACTGCCCATAAAGCACAAGAGAGGCGACTGGGCAGAATTAGGAAGAGATGGAGCTACAGTAATACTACATCCTTCCTCAATACCCATCAACACTGGGACATCCATTGAAAATGGCATTGTAATAGGTCTGATTGTAGGAGATATCGAATCAGCAGTACAAGAACTCAAATCAAGTAATGTTACAATATATCGAGAAATTACTGTACACAAGGCAGGAAAGAATTGCATAGTTCTTGACCCCGACAAGTATATGATCTCGTTGTTTGAACCATCATCTGAAGAAGGCCCGAGACAAGCTAGAGGATTCCACGGATTTGCACCTGTCTAGATTACTTTTTTAATTTTTGCAATAATTTTTGCAATCGCATCTACGGTTACATTTCTTCCTATTGAGACATAGTATATTCCTTCTTTACTTTGGAAAACTACTAGAGTTATCTTATCATGTTTGAAGATAGCATAGTTCATCGTACCTATCGCAGTGTCTATTTTATTGCGCATGTTAAACATGGTGGACACCAAAAAGAATTCGTTTCTTGCAGATTCAGATTTCAAAAGAATTTTAGTTCCAGGTTTGATCATTCCAGTTAGTGTTCTTCCATATTCATTTACAAGTCCAACGTATCTGATTGAAGGAGACAGACCTATGATCTGTTGACACTTTTTTTTATATTTGGAGATTTCTTCGTTCCATCTTTGATTTGGGGTTTTATTCACAAGAGTTGTAATATCGTATGGCTTTATAAAGTTCGACCTAGTTTTTCTTTTCTTTGTTTTTGCTAGTCTTCAGAACAGAATTTTCCTGCTCTAGTCTCTTGTTTTCATCTTCTAATGTAGATACTGTATGTATTTTTGCATGCATTGGATGCCCTGGCATGAACTGGCTCGGAGCTAGATTAAACAGGCCTGATGCATAGTGCTGGAACATTTCATGATGACCATCCAGTCTTCCCATCATCGCATCTTTATCGTGTACTATACCATCCTTGATTTTGCCGACATTTGAGATGCCACGTGGTGGGTTTACTCTTGGCGGCAGTCTTGGAAAAGCAAAGGGAGAATTAATCATGTCAAATGGCAGATTGTATAAATCCAACATTTTTTTAGCATTAATGTAATCCCACATAAAAACAAGTCAAGCCTGACCCTATTTCATGTTTACGCACAAATTCATTCGCTAGGCAACCTATCATGTCAAGGGACAGTCATTTTTTATCAAATTACGTTGATCGCAGATCCTTATAGGACAGTCAGATCGAGATAAAAGAAATGTCAGAAACAATATCTATGAACTGTATAAAATGTAAAAAAAACATAGTTTCAACAGATTTGTATAAAATTGTAATGTATATTATTGATCAAAAGTTTACCGATCATCACTACGAACATGTTGAATGCCCAGACAAATTTACTGTCTAAACATGTAACGCGTAAACATCATAGATTTTTCCAGTTCCTTTGTCGTGATATGTCCATTGATTTCCATGCCATTCCATTTTTTTGAACAAATCTCTCAAAGACGGGTGTAACTTTTCGTAGACATCTTTTCCAATTAAGATCTGGTTCGGTCTTGCCAGTGCAGTAATCTTTGCAGCTATACTTACTGCTGGACCTAAAATATCTACATTCGATCTAATTTGATCTGATCCGTATCTCACAATAGCATTTTCACCAAAATCCATACCTATTTTTACACGCAATTCAGGATAATCATACTCACTTAGAATTGGGTTGATCCCTCTCTCTATTACATCGATCATGGTTTTTGCGCAATTCACCGCACTATCAGAAACAACGAGTGGATTTTCTTCTGCAACAAAGTACCCAATAACGGCATCACCAACATACTTGAGTACATATCCTCCATAATTTTTTATCACATATCGCATTTCTTGAGAGAAAGAACTTATGATTATTCCTAGTTTTTCAGCCGGGAGTGTCAGAGACATTTCTGTTGAACCCACAAGATCTACAAACACTACTATCATGTGTTGCCTCTGCGAAACATGATTGCGGAGAAACTGGTCAGATTCATCTACTGAATAGCCGTATTCGTATCCTTTTTTGAGCGAACCCCAGACCCTTTTCTGAGTCTCCTTTATGAGAGATTCAGCATCAAGGCATCCGGTTCTGCCACCACTTAGCATCATGTCCACTATACTATTAGTAGAGATCTTCTCATCTGTAGAGGATCCCGGCGTTTCACTCATTTACCATCACTCCAATGGGAAATTTACCCCGCATATTGGACATTGACCTCTATCTCCCTTGTATTTTATATCAAAGTATTGTACAATTTCTACGTCACAATTCCAACAGACTATTTTTTTAAACGTGGGTTTTGCCATCTTCCCGTACAAGTAAAGTTGCTCTCAATTGATATTTAAACTACCTACAATTTTATTTAAGAGGAACAAGGAAAAACCGTGCAAATTCCATCAAACTCGACTGATCCATTCGTAAAATCAATGTCAGAGAAAGGTGAAGAAATTCGTACTTTATTTCTTGAGCACGTCAAGAGCTTGGTCATAAAAGCACCAGTTAAAGTAATGCTAGGGGACGGAACTGTCTCAAACCAAGAATCTTTCGATCCAGGCAAGGTAAGACAATTTTACGATTCCATCCTAAGGAGACTATCGGATTGGACACATGATGGCATATCAGTCACAACAGACCAAGACCTAAGACGCAGCTTTATCAAATTGGAGGTAAAAGAGCAAAACTATGTCTTGTCGGCCCACATGTCACTTCAGTATCATGCCTTGCTCTTTTACAAACCCGACCACAAAGTAATTGACATACAAAAGGAATTATCTGAGATAAGTGATGGAATAAAGGAGCTTCAGCAAAGTATGGCTCCACAAAGCGATAAAATAATAGAAGAAAAACTAAGGCAGAAAGGATATGAAAGCATGGATCAACAAAAACTCTTCGAGGTGTTGTTCGAGCATGATGACTTGACACAAGAACTGGCAAAACACCTACAATCAAACCAAAAAAAAATCAATGATATGACTGACAGACAAAATTTTCTTTTCAAGGAATTAGACAGTATGCTAATTGAAGTATACCACACAACTCCAGTGATGATCGATGAAATGAAAATGATTGCAGCAGAAGAAGGATGCATGTGTATTTTCAATTTGGAGCATTTAAAAAATAATTCAAGAGAGGGAAATCTCGATCCGGCAAGAATATCAACTGTGACAAAAGATAATTTGTCGAAGCAGATGGACAAGATCGAAAAGGCTTTAAAAATTTAAAAATTGTTTATATTCTAGTCTTTTTTATTTATTGATACTTTTAGTCAAGGGGTCATGGAACTGATACGAGGCGCCACATAAATTGGGGAGTTGGCGTCAAGTGACCCCTTGACTTCTTAGATCTTAGATCTGATCCGGATAATATTTAGCCTTTTCCAGATCCACGAAAATATTAGGAAAAAAGAAAACAGCGGTACAATTTTTGCATAAATTGTGTCTAAAAATCAAAAATGCTCAACGTTTTTTGGCCTTTCACTATTTAAAAAACCAAATATACAGTAACTAGCGTGAAGAGGATATTGAATTTAACTTATGAAGACATTGTAAAATCACAAAAGATCCAAGGAAGTGTGATCCGTAGTACACCACTTGAACTATCTCGTACTTTTAGCCATATGACAGGCTCTCAAGTTTACCTGAAATCTGAATGCTTGCAAAAAACTGGCTCGTTTAAGGTTCGTGGCGCATATGCAAAGATTGCTACTTTGACTGCAGACGAAAAAAGAAAAGGAGTCATTGCAGCGTCGGCTGGAAACCACGCTCAAGGTGTTGCATTTGCATCAGCATTAGAAAAAATTCCATGCACAATTGTCATGCCTGTCACTGCCTCACCTGCAAAGGTGTCAGCAACTAGATCATACGGTGCAAACGTTGTACTACATGGTACCATTTATGACGAATCGTGGTCCAAGGCACAGGAATTATCAAAAAGAACCGGGGCTACAATAATCCATGCGTTTGATGATGAAACAGTTATCGCAGCGCAAGGAGTAATAGGTCTTGAGATAATGCACGATCTTCCAAACGTTGACGAGATCTATGTTCCGATAGGAGGTGGAGGTCTTGCATCTGGAATTTTGAAAGCAGTAAAATCCAAAAAGCCTCATGTCAAAGTAATTGGAGTCCAGTCATCTGCATTTCCTGCAATGAAGAAATCCTTTGACTCTGGCAAACTTGAAACAGTAAGAGGACAGAGGACAATTGCAGACGGCATCTCGGTAAAAAAACCTGGAGAGTCTACATTTAAGATAATTAATGAACTGATTGACGATATAGTTCTAGTAGATGACTCACAGATTGTCAAGGCCATGTTTCTTTTAATGGAGAGGGCTAAGATGGTAGTAGAGCCAGCAGGAGCAGTAAGCTTAGCATATATTCTTGACAAAAAACCCACCAGAGGAAAGAAAGTAGTGCCAATACTCTCAGGAGGCAATGTTGACATGTACTTGCTGGGTCAGATAGTTGCCAAAGGTCTAACCGAGATGAGAAGGATGGTCAAGATCTTCATTGTACTAACTGACAAACCAGGCGCCCTAAAGGAAGTGGTGGATGTAATATCATCCATGAGTGTGAATATAGTTGAAGTGGTTCATGATAGATTGAGCTCAAACATTCCAGCGGGCACTGCTGGCGTAACTCTGAGTCTAGAAACTGAGAATCCCAGGCATGCAGAACGTCTCATAGCAAATCTAAAGCAAAGAAACATCATGTTCAAGATAGTTACTTGAGTAACAAATTTTTGAGTTTGGACAAAATTGACATCATAAACTAGTAATTATAAGATAAGAATTGAAGCCAAGTATTATGCCAACAAAAACAAATGAAAGAACCGTTGTTATCTTTCTGTTAACAAACTCGCCCATCAATTTCTTGTTTCTTGAAAGAAGCACCAATGGAATCATTGGTAGCGGTATCATCAAGCTAAGTATGATTTGGCTGTAGACTAGTATGTTCAGTGGGTCAATTCCTATAAGTACTGCAATTGTTGTTGGTACAACATTTACAAATCTAGTTATGAAGCGTCGAATCCACGCATTTGTCTTCTTTCCAAGCAGGCCCTCAAATATTGCCTGGCCTGCCATGGTTCCAACCACCGAAGAGGATATTCCTGAAGAAAGTAGGGTTACAAGAAAGATTACTCCAGATCCTATGCCAAACAGCGGAACAAGTATCTTATAGGCATCAGATATTGATGAGACACTAGAATTGTGAGGATGAAATGCGGCTGCAGCCATTATCAGTATGGCGGCATTTACTAGACCTGCAATGGTAAGAAGTAGGATGCATTCATACAAGTGAAGCTTGCGAGCCTTTCTCTTTTCAGAGAGCGGTTTATCATGTGCCTTTTTTGCCGCAAGCGATGTATGAACAAATAGCGCATGTGGCATAACAGTGGCTCCAATAATGCCAACTGTTATCATGAGTGCGCCATTACCAGCAAGTATTGGTACAACTGAGTGATATGCTATTGAGGGTAGATCAGGCTTTGCCAGAAAGACCTCATACAGATATCCAATCCCAATGACTGATACAAATAACATGAACATCTGCTCTATAATCCTAAATCTCCGGGTTGTCAGAGTAAGTATCAAGATTACATCAAATGCTCCAAATATGGAAGCATAGATCATGGGAACTCCAAATAACAGATTCAGCGCAATGACGGTACCAAGGTATTCTGCTAAATCAGTTGCAGCTGAAGCCGCTTCCGCTGCAAGCCAGTATGGTATAATGTATATCTTTTTCTTGAATTTCTCACGTAGTATAGCTGGAAGAGACTGCCCCGTAGCTATCCCAAGTTTCCCAGATAAATATTGGAGAAGCATGGCCATTGCGCTTGCAAGCCATACCACCCATAGCAGATCGTAGTTGTATGATGCACCTCCCTGAATATCGGTTCCGTAATTTCCAGGGTCCATGTATGCAATACTGACAATTACGGCAGGACCCATGTAGGAAAATAGTTGTACAAGCGTACTATTGCGATAGGCGTTTCTTATTTTGGATAGTCTGCCTGTCTTTGAAGTGTTCTCAGTCATTGTTTGTAACTTGATGAGTTTTCAAGCCACATATAATATTTAGCTTAGTCTACATTATTTAGCTTAGTCTAAATTCAAATATGTATAGAAGCTGTTATTATCAGCAAATAAAAAATGTGATCTGATTGACAAAAACTAGATCGCAGTGGAAGGGTAGTTCTTTTCTTACATGGTCAGATATAGAAACAGATGTCAAGATCCTTGCAAAGAAAATAAGAAACACAGGCTTTAGGTTTGATGAGATTGCCACGGTATCAAGAGGCGGATTGATTCCTGCCAGATTGTTAGCTGACCAGTTGAATATTAAGAAGATATTTGTTGACAAAAACAAGATATCTGTCAAAACATTGTTTGTAGATGACATTTACGATACAGGTAAAACTTTTAAAAAAATCACTGCACAGGTAGATTTGCCAGATAATTTTGTATACGCAACTTTAATTGCGCGAAGGAAAACAAGGTATCCAAAACAGTTGATTTATGCGAAAAAAACTAAAGATATGGAATACATAGTGTTTCCGTGGGAACTGCTAGAACAAAAAAGATCAAAAACCGAAAAATAATTAATGGTGATACAAATTATTTGACATATGGCATTTGGTGGCGATGTGGATACCCTAAGTCTCACATTTGGCAAGTTGCAATATATCTTCAATGGATACGATGCAATTCGAGATTCATTTCTTGAAACAAATGCATTGCACAGACAAGGAAATATTGCGGATCAAGAGTTTTTTGACAGGATACAGGAAAGCATAATGAGATTTTCTGCATTAGAGTTTTTGTCTATTAAATCAATTTTTGAAATCAAGAAAGCATTGAACAGAAGCGTGGGAACTATAAATACTGCAGTGACAGCAGGCCAGTCCGCTTCTGGAATTCACTCACCAAACCATTCAATTTCTGCATTTATTGTTGCAGACACTTTGCCTAATTCAAGTTCACAGATGGCACTCTATAAAACTGAAAGCAAGAATTGTCCACAATGCGGAAGTCCTATCAGGAAAAGTTCAAAGTTTTGTGTCAACTGCGGCAATAAGATTTAGAACAAGTGTCCTAGAGTTATTGATCGTAAGATATAACCAATAGCTTAAGGTTGTTAGTTTCCAGTTTTCATTTGTTTTGATCTACGCTTTGCTATTGAGCCACTTATTATGGAAGCAATTAGTAGCGCAAAAGCTATTTCTGTATAATATTGATAATTTGCACCTTTAATATTCATAAATGATAAAATAATGAGAGCAAAACCAACAGCTGCCAGTACGAAACTTAAAACACCGAGATTATTTTTTGACGTATCTTTTGTGTAATTTGAGACATATTTCAATACTATCACAATCATTGTAAATGGATCTTAAGGGATGGCCGTTTAGGGTTCTTTTTTCAGTTCCACGCATGTCTAACTTTTCAAACAGGTACGCAAAGATAAGGAGGAACTTGCATTTGCCAGCCATATAGCCAAGAACTCGATGTTTTTTCCTAATTTTTTAACAATGGCACCCATGCAATTTATTGATAGTAATGTGTAGGCCCGATTAATCAAGTAACAAAACTAAGATTATGATGGATTAATTTTGTATTGTTCCAACACTTGTTTTATTTCATGTATGCCAAATGGCTTGTGGATAATTGCGTTAATTTTTAGGTTTTTTAATTTCTCATCTGTTTCCAAAGTAAGATTTGCTGTTACTGCTACAATCTTTGCAGTAGGATCAATTTTCCTGATTTTTGCAATAGCATAAAATCCATCTGTTTTAGGCATCATAAGATCAATGAAAATAACTCCGGTCTATACTGTTTATAAAGGCACACAGCTTCACTGCCGCTAAAACCTTTCCCCAACACATGTAGTCCCATAAGCTCTAGAATATCAGAAAAGACCTTTGTTGTATTTATATCGTCATCTACAATTATGCATGTAATCATAACATATCAACATAAAATCCATTTAAAAAGATTCAGCCAAACATTTCCTAAGAGAAGTTGATTTAAGGTAGCATAGTAAAAAATTAATTTCTTAATATGTAGCATTATGTGCTAACATTTTGATGAATTTTAAGACAAAACTAGTCACAGGGATTTTACTGAAGTTTAACGGTATATAAAAGAAAGTTGAACACGGAATGAGTTTTTTTCTACAGAAAAACAATTGGATCAGCAGGTGCTACAGTATGCCATGCTTGCACTTGAGGCACCGC
>JBOGRA010000003.1:0-40550 GCA_050749325.1 Nitrosotalea sp.
GGTGTATAAGAGATAGTCGAGAGCCTTTATAAAGCACGGTTTTTTCAGACAATTTGATGAATTGAAAACCAATGGGCGCACTATTTGGTATTTTGGCCCTAGTTGCTATTATCGCAATAGCTCAACCAGCTTATGCAGCAAATGTCCAAGTGACAATTAGTAAAGGTGCAAGCGTAACTAGTAATTCTACAGCTTGCAGAACAACAAATTGTTTTGATCCAAGTGTGGTAAATGTCAATGTTGGCGATACTATAACGTGGACAAATGATGACACCGCTGGACACACTGCAACGAGTGGACAACCAACTGACAATACAACTGGCACTGTCTTTGACAGCAGTTTGATTTCAGCTGGCAAGTCTTACACAACAGCTCCTTTCACAACAGCTGGAACATACAATTACTTTTGCCAAGTTCATCCATGGATGGTAGGTCAAGTGATTGTTGGAGCAGCAGGAGCAACTAGCCAACCAAGTAGTGGGAATAATATGGCAGGTATGAACATGACTGGGAACCAGGCAGTACCTGAATTCGGTCCTGTAGCGTCACTAGTTCTTGTAATTGCAATTATTAGCGTAATTGCATTCACAGCAAAGACTAGAGGCTTACCAAAGCTCTAGATCTCCATTTTTCTATTTTTAATTCGTGTTATTTTTTTGTACTTTTCTTATTGTTAAAATATGAACTGGCAAGATCTTTGTAATACTTGTCCAATTTCTTGTACAGGCGTTTTGGTTTCCTAGACTTTTCAGTGCTTAACGCATAAAGACAGAGTACTGGAAATGCTATAGTTGCATCGGCGTACACCATTATCACATCTTCATGTGCATCTTTTACTTTACCCCAGCTTTTTCCTTCTTGCAATGTAGCCCCAGACAAGCCACCTGTATCTGGCCGTGCATCAGTTATCTGGATTATGTAATTTTGTCCACCGTGACCCAAGCCGAGTATTTGATCTAAAAGAGGTCCTGTTTGTTGTGCAGTGTTTTTTGGCACTCCACCGCCCAACTCAACTATGCCAGATTTTTTCGAGTTGTAAACAATTGCGGCTTGCTCCAATATTTCCCTAACAAAATCTAAATTATATGACTTGTTTGCAAGGCGTAGAGGAGCAAGATCCAATGCAAGTGACGAATCCTTTAAGGTAGAAATGTAAACAGGCACATCATAGTCATATGCAGTCACTACAAAGCTTTTTTCAGGGTGCTTTGAATGCACTTTAGAATATTTTCCCATCGCATTGCAGAATTCTGCTGTTGTGAACGACTCACCAATAAGACGGTCCGTGAACATTTTTTGGACTATTTTATCTTCGGCTTTTAGTGTCTCTTCACCCTTGATGTATACATCCCTAATTCTGACAATATCTTTTTCATATAATATCATGTCATCTACTTCAAAATGGCCTTGTTTTACAGGCAAATTCCATGCAAAATGGTCTTCGTGATAGACATTTGCACCAGTTGATATTATCCAATCAACAAATCCTCGCTCTATCAGTGTTTTAAAGAGTCCACCAAACCCAACTGGTGTCATTGCTCCAGCTATAGTAAGGCAAATAGTGGCGTCATCCTCAATCATTTTACAATAAAGTTTAGCCGCATCGCCTAGCTGTCTGGCATTGTAGCCTGTACTTGCAAAGATTTCTACCAGATCATCAATTCCCATATTGGGTTTTATTTTCAGATGAGGAATATCTTTTCCATGAAAATTATGATGATCCACGAACGGGTAATCTAATTTTGGGCTAAATAAATACTTGCCAACATCGGTTCAACAGCATATTTTGCCACACATCACAAGAGACTGTTCATGCAGCAACTAGCTTTACTTCGATTGCATGGTGCCGTGATACCTCGTTATGCATTGTAACATGCGAATGTTCTTTGAAAACCAGGTTGCATCGGTAACATTTCCATGCAGTCACGCTATTCATAGTTCCATATCACAATTTTACTATATAAGACCCGCGTATGATTTGTACCAATGATAAGCGCCTAATCAAAAACAATCGATTGTGATTTTTATGAAACCATCTTTCGAGGGTTACGCGTTTGGTTCTTGCCAATAGTATTTTAATAACAATCAAGAGACTGAAAAGGAATGCGACCTTTCAAACCAGGCAAATGGAACCTAAATGAACTTGTAACCGACCCTTATTCTCCCGCATTTAAGGCCAGACTGCAAGAGATTGAGTCAAAAGTCAGAGAATTTGAAAAAAATAAGAAAAACCTTGTTTCTAATATTTCAGAAAAAAAATTTGTCTCTATGATACATGCCTTGGAAGAGATATCAGAAAAGTTTGGTATTGTTTCAGGCTATGCCTCTTTGGAATATTCTTCTGATACACAGTCGGACAAGGTAACTTCTCTCCTTACTAAAATGAGCAAGTTTGGAGCAGAGATTGATAACCGTACTTTGTTTTTTGATCAATGGTGGAAGAAACAACTTGATGAAAAAAACGCGCATAGACTAATGCAACATACAGGCGAATTGCATGAATTTCTCAGACACAAGAGGACATTGGCACGATATTCATTATCAGAGCCTGAAGAGAGGATAATAAACACGTTAGATGTCACCGGACACTCTGCCCTTGTAAAGATATATGACAAAATTACCAATGCGTTCCAGTTTACCGTAAAAATTGATGGAAAAACAAGAATCTATACCAGAGAGGAGCTCACCCAACTTGTAAGAAGCCCAAAGGCAAAAACACGTGAGATTGCATACAAATCACTTCTGTCGCAATTTGACAAAAACAAAGGAGTTCTGGGCGAGATATATCAGAACATTGTTCTGAATTGGAAAGACGAATGCATTCAGATTAGAGGATACACATCCCCCATATCTGTTAGAAACATTGGAAACGATGTAGACGACAAAACTGTCAAGTCGCTTATTTCAGTATGTAGAAGTAATGCCGATGTATTTCGAAGATTTTTTTCATTGAAAGCACGTATTCTAAAAATAAAGAAGCTTCGAAGATATGACTTGTATGCACCTATCCAAAAAAAAGAAGAAAAAAAGTACACGTATGACAAGGCAGTAAAGACAGTACTTCAAACCCTTGATAGTTTTAGTCCCACTTTAGGTGAATTTGCAAAAAAAGTGTTTACAGAAGATCATGTGGATTCTCAGATAAGAATTGGGAAGAGAAGCGGGGCCTTTTGTAGTACAATAGCACCAAGGATAACTCCATTTGTTTTATTAAATTTCAAAGGAAGAACCAATGATGTCTTTACTATGGCACATGAATTAGGACATGCCATACACAGCATTGCCGCATCAGACAAATCAATTTTCATACAAGAAGCATCATTACCGTTAGCTGAAACTGCATCTACATTTTCTGAGATGTTATTGTTTGACAGAATATTAAATCAGGTCTCAGAGGAGGAACAGCAACCAATTCTAGTTGAGCATATAGATGATCTCTATGCCACAGTTGGAAGACAGGCCTATTTTACAGTCTTTGAGATGGCTGCACATCAAAAAATAGGAGAAAGTGCAACGGTACAGGACATCTCCGAGGAATACATGAAAACATTAAAGGAGCAATTCGGTACATCGCTTTCTATTTCTCCAGATTTTGCAGCAGAATGGACTTGCATTCCCCACTTTTTTCATTCTCCTTTCTATTGTTACTCGTATTCATTTGGAAATCTATTGTCACTTTCTTTATTCCAGCGATACAGAAAGGAAGGAAAGTCGTTTGCGGCAACTTATGTGAAGATCCTCACCGCAGGAGGGGCACAAAAACCCGAGGAACTGCTCAAAGAGTATGACATAGACATATCATCTGAAAGATTCTGGCAAGAAGGCTTTGACTATATCAAAAGCCAGACTAGAAGGCTTGAAAGAATTATAGATTAAAATCGCCTGGCAACCAAGCGCCCCCAGTTGCCAGGCATGTTCCCCTACGGTTTGAACCGATGTCAGTAATCCAAGCGATGCATTATAATTTAAACTATTTGGAACAGATCTAAAACTATTTTATTTTATAGTATCAACTAGTTTGCAAGTGAAATACCCTCGATGCTGCAACAAGAAAGCAGAATATTTGATTACTTATGATTGTGGTCCAGATCCTCAAGAGACCATACTCGTATGCAAAGATCACTTCAAAGAAGAACCATTTCAACGCTTTGCAGTCAAGATAGAAAAATTGCGTGGGTAGACTTAATAATTCGGGCTCAAAAGTGCCATTAAATGAAATCGGTTATTACAGTATTGCTGATTTTTGCAGTTTTAATGATTTCAATTACAAGTGCACATGCCCAACAACCTCAGCTTGCAACATATCGCGAAACCGCCCAAGTTCTGGTAGATGAGAAAATACAAAATATGACTACGGCATTTATCACACTAAGTAGCACTAGTCCCCTTGAAATGCATGTTCCTACTACCCTAGACGAAAAAATTGCAAATGCTGCAAATGTTACATCCGTTTCAATAACTAACGCAAATTCATGTGTGCTTGGAATCACAGACCAACTTTGTGTTGTGATAACTATCTACTCACCATCATTGATAGAAAGCTACAATATTACGAAAATACAAAGTACTTCTCAAGCAATTGGCGACACCTTGATCAATGATATCAACAAGGCATTTTTGTTGAATGCGACATTCAATTCCGCTTATGTAAATCCCAAAGGAGAATTAAGTGAAGCTCTTGGTACTGCAGGAACAATATCTGGAAACAGAACAATTTCAGTTGTGTATACTTCACCACAGCTAAAATCCTCATATCTATTCGATCAATTGTCATCAATCCTTATTCCAACACAGATACGAGATGCTGGGGGGTTTTATGATGTCGCAAAGAAAATGGCCGACTCTTCCAACTCTACTGTAACTTTTGCAATAACTCCTACAACCAGCGGTCAGTCAATCTATCAATTACAAGTATCAACACAGACGCCAATAAAGGGCGAGGTAACATCCGTTAGGCCATTGGATCTTTTTGGTGTTAGTGCACTAAATAGATCATCTTATTTTAACGGAGGCTTCTTTCCACTCAATTCCCTCTTTGAACTTTCAGTCATATCAAATAATACTATAACCATAACAAGTCATGGTGGAGACATAGCTCCAACCACATTCAAAGATAGTCAGAAAGTTCCAACAAATCTTAGCCAGCCCGGCTGGGTATTTGATCCTGATTCAGGACAGCAAATTACTGGAATTTACCTTTTTGGGACAAAGACATCTGTAACAAACGATGACTTGGCAGTCACATTAGGGTCAGGCAGTACAGCCCAGTCTGCGTCATTAACAAATTCTAGCATTAGTACAGATATTGTCACTCAGACCGGACCTGACTATTCAATATATGCACTAATAGGAATTGTAATAGCAGGTGGCGCCGCAGTCTATCTTTTCATGAGAAGAAGATAACCTAGAGTATCAAGACAGCAGCTGCAAAGACTGTTGTCCATCTGCCTTGTGGGTCACCAACAGCACTCTGAGTTATGTTTCTTGTTTTGTATATTTGCCCCGATATTTTCCACTGTTGCTTTTTTTCATCCCAGCTCTTGTTTATGTCAAATTCTATTCCTAGCGAGGATGCCAACATCTGAGCTGCGATATCTTCTGCATATTCACCAGCTTCTTTTTCTGTTTCACCAAATGAATGATATTCGGAGAGATACCCGTACTTTGTGTTGTCTTTGGGAGCTGCAATTCCTACCGATGAAGCCAAAAGCCTATGGGGTTCATTAGTGTCATTTCTTGCATAGATCACAAACTGTACGCTTCCAGGTCTTATCAATTTAAGACCCTCTGCCTTGGAGACCAATTTTGCGCCGGGCGGAAAGATACTAGAAATCAGAACAATATTGGTGCCTGCAATTCCAGCGTCACGTAACGCATACTCGAAACTTGTTAGCCTATCATGATGTACACCCTTACCTCTGGTAAGGAATAGTTTTTTTGCAACAAGATCTAACACGATTCCATTCTAATTTCAGATCTTTAAAAATTTATTGAAAACAAGGAAAAATCAATTCATGGACTGTAACGCCTGTATGATTTCTTGGCCATGAGACTCTACATCTACATCTCGAAATATCTTGGCAATTTTTCCATCTTTATCTATGATAAATGTGGACCTTTTCGCAAGTCCTGCTAAATTCAGCCCAGCATAAATCTTGCATGTAGACTTGGCAGTGTCACTTAGATGTAGATATGGAACAGTGTATTCGTTGACAAATTTCTTTTGGTCCTCAACTGTATCTACCGATATTGCAAAAAGCTCGGCATTTTGTTCTATAATTTTAGGGTAAGCACGTATAGTGGCTTCAGCCATCTGGAATATTTTCTTGGATGGACATGCAAATAGGTGATTTTTTGGATAAAAACAGAGGACAACGTTTTTTCCTCTAAAAGAACCTAGTTTTATAGCAGTACCATCATTTGCAACAAGTTCAAAATCAGGTGCAGAATCCCCTTCTTTCATGTCATATGGTTTTGCATCATAGGTTTAAGACTATTTTGTATTTTGATAAAACCAGACACTTAGATTAGATATGACTTTTTGAAGGTCTTTTGGTATTGCTTTACTGCACTCATTACGACCTTTTTTGCACTTTCAACATTCTTCCAGCCCACTATCTCTACTTTTTTTCCCTCCAGTTGTTTGTAAACCTGAAAGAAGTGAGCTATTTCCTTTAGGTGATGTTTTTCTAGATCAGAGATGTCTTTCAGACCGGCATATCTTGGATCATCTTTTGCTACGCAGAGAATCTTGTTGTCAATTTGGTTTGAATCTTTCATTCGCAGCAAACCAATTGGTCTTGCCTCTATTAGAATCCCAGGAAAAGTAGGGTTTGTGACTAGAACTAGCGCATCCAGTGGATCACCATCCTCAGCATAAGTCTGTGGAATTATGCCATAGTCTCCAGGATAATACAATGCTGAAAAAAGAACTCTGTCTAGTTTGATGATGCCATTTTTTTTATCATATTCATATTTGTTCTGAGAGCCTTTTGGTATCTCCACTATCACATTCAGGATTAATGGGATTTTGGGACCTGTTTCAATATCATGCCACAAATCCATAATGAATACTGTCAGAAAAAAAGCCTAATTTAATTGCCATCTAGCAAAAAGACTCTTCCCATCGCCAAATCTTTTTTTGACTTTATAATTCACAGGTATTATTTTTAGTCAATAGATCTCAAATTCGAGATAAAATATATCGCCTATTAAAAAATGTTCAAATAATTACGTAGTATTAAATCAGAGAATACAAATAAGAAAGAACTCAAAGTGATTTGGTATTAGAACATGAAAGCAGCTTATGTAAAAGGACCATCAAATGTGGAGATCAAAGATGTTGAGAGGCCGCAAGTGGGAGAAAATGACATCATGGTGACAATGAAAGCTTGTGGGGTATGCGGCTCAGATCTGGAAAAGATCTATGGTCAATACAGTCAACCTTCCATGAGGCTTGGTCATGAGCCATCTGGAATAGTATCCAAGACTGGATCTAATGTGAAAGAATTCAAAAACGGAGATAGAGTTTTCGTACATCATCACGTGCCATGTTATTCATGCCACTTTTGCTTACATGGAAATGAAACAATGTGTCAAAAGTATTCTGAAACAAATCTTAGTCCATGCGGTCTTGCCGAAGAATTTCTTGTCCCGGGTTGGAATGTTTCCCACGGTGGAGTGATAAAGTTGCCAGACCATCTAAGCTTCGACGAGGCTTCCATGATAGAACCACTTGCGTGTTGCATTAGAGCATGGAATAAAATCAAATTCAAGCAAGGAGATTCGGTTGCAATTCTTGGTGCAGGACCTACCGGCATGATGCATGTAATGCTGAGCAAGATTTTTGGAATGAAAGACATTTTTTGTTTTGATATCAACAACTTTAGATTAAATTTTGCTAAACAATTTGGAATAACAGAATCTATTCTTTCTACGGATCCTAATGCACATCAAAAAATTCTTGCCAATACGCAGAATAGAGGAGTAGATGTAGCAATAGTATCAACAGGAAGCCTAAACGCTATTGCACAGTCAATGGAGATTGTCCGAAAAGGTGGAACCATGGTCCTTTTTGGGGTACCATCAAAGGATGCAAAAATGCCCATAGATATCAGTAAAATATATTCAAAGGAAATTACCATAACGCCAAGTTATGCAGCGTCTGAGACTGACACAAATGTGGCATTCAAACTAATAGAAGAAAAAAAAATAGAGGTAAACAAATTGATTACACATAGATTTGATCTTTCGGAATCTGCAAAAGCGCTTGAATGTGCTCACCTGGGAAATGATTCAATGAAGATAATTGTAACAAATTCAGAAAGGCTTAACTAAGGCAAATTTTTTGGAAGAATATATGGACTGGGGATTAAAAAATCGTCTTGCACGCATAATAAAACCGCATGATAAACGAGGAGTAATGCTTGCAGTAGACCATGGGTATTTCCTAGGTCCTACAGAAAGACTTGAAGAACCAAGGAAAACCATTGCTCCGTTGTTGCCTCATGCAGACTCGTTAATGCTAACGCGCGGTGTTCTAAGGACCTCTGTAGATGCTGCATATCCAGTACCAGTAGTGCTCAGAGTTTCAGGCGGTTCTAGCATAATTGGTAAAGACCTGTCAAATGAAAAGATAACAACGTCGGTAAAGGATGCAATAAAGTTGAACGTATCAGCACTTGCAATGTCAATATTTGTAGGTGCACCCCATGAGCATGAATCGCTTGTAAGCCTTGGCAACCTAGTAAATGAAGGTGAAGAGTACGGAATACCAGTTCTTGCCGTTACCGCAGTAGGAAAAGAGTTGGAAAAGCGAGATGCTCGATATTTGGGTCTTGCATGTAGAATAGCTGCGGAATTTGGAGCACATTTAGTCAAGACGTATTATTGTGAGAATTTTGATAAAGTTGTGAGAGCGTGTCCTGTGCCAGTGATAATTGCCGGAGGACCAAAATTAGCAACAGAACTAGATGCGCTAAAACTTACTTTTGATGCACTGCAATCAGGTGCCTCAGGAGTAGACATGGGAAGAAACATTTGGCAATCCGATCATCCTGTTGCAATGATTAAAGCTGTGAAAGCAATTGTACATCAAAATGCAACAGTAAAGGAAGCACATGAAATGTTCAATATGCTAAAAGCGACCAAAAAACCGGTCAGGCCAGTCACTAGATCTAATCAGAAATCCTAGACAAGTGCACATGCACAATCTTCCATTTTTGAGACTTGACTAGAACAAAGGTTCCCCTGCTATCCATTGAAAGATGCTGGCCTCTAAAACTATAGTTATCGACGATCATTCCTGTTTGTCTTATAGTAAAAGTTACCACAGCGCAGTTATCAAACACATCTACTCGCGTATTTTTAATTTCATATTCATAGTCAGAAATACTAACGAATCTTAGCTGTTGTAATGCAATGGTAGTCGCATAGTCTTTCAAGTCAAACGGCGGAACATCACTATAACTTGAAAACCTCGGATCATCAAGCTGGATTGCACCTAGCGGAGCCAAGTTCTTTGTTTTACCAGAGTTAAAAAAAGTCGTAATTACATCTATTATCTCGTCTTTATCTCCCAAAATCGATATTGTTTGAGATAATTCCAGTTTAAGTCTTGTGAAACGCAAGTCAAATCTGCCTCATGCATTAAAATATTCGTAGGGCAATAGTGCGTTTTTTAATAATTTTGTTCAATTTCACTAGCAATATTTATAAATTATTTCATATGAAAAATCATTAGACTAAAATGAAGTTAGGAGGCTCGGCAAGCATTTCTGGTATTCTGCTGCTAGTCGACCTTATGCTGTAGACCAGCAAATTAGTTGGAGTTATAAAATTATGGAAAAAATGACAGGTGCTAGATCTTTAATGGTTGCTCTCGAGAAGGAGGGCGCAAACATAGTCTTCGGACTACCCGGAGGAGCAAATCTTCCAATTTACGATGAGCTCTACAAAAGCAACATAAGACACATCCTTGTTCGACATGAACAATCTGCATCACACATGGCAGATGGTTTTGGAAGAGTCAGTAGAAGACCAGGAGTATGCTTTGCAACTTCAGGCCCAGGGGCAACAAATATTGTAACAGGCATTGCAACTGCGCAAGCAGATTCTTCTCCAATGATTGCAGTCACCGGACAAGTTCCAACAAAAATGATTGGAAGGGATGCCTTTCAGGAAAGCGACATAATTGGAATTGCAAACCCCATAGTAAAATATGCATTTCAGCCCATGACAGCGGCAGAAGTTCCCGAAGTGGTAAAAAAGGCATTCTACATTTCATCCACAGGCAGACCAGGTCCAGTGCTAATTGACATTCCAAAAGATGTTCAACAAAATGAAGCAGAGATTACATTTCCATCAGAAGTAAAGATAAGAGGATACCATCCATGGGTAGATCCTGATATTAGAGAAATTGAGCGGGCCATAGACATGTTACTTGCTTCTGAAAAGCCAGTAATCTTGGCAGGGGGCGGAGTAATAATTTCAGGAGCCTTTGCAGAACTGCAATCAATAGCAGAATTACTAATGATCCCTGTAGTGACAACATTCAAAGGAAAAGGCTCGTTTCCAGAAAATCATCCCCTTTCCCTAGGACCAATAGGAATGCATGGTCATGCAGAGGCTAACAAGATCATGGTAGAAGCTGATTGCGTACTTGCATGTGGTTCTAGATTTTCAGATAGATCCGTTGGAACATTTGAAGAATTTGAAAGAAATCTCAAGATAATACACATGGATGTGGACCCAGCTGAGATAGGAAAAAACCAGACCACTCACATTGCAGTAGTTGGAGACATAAAGGCCTCCCTTAGGATAATGGTAAAAATGTTAATTCAAAAAGCCATCAAGAGAGCTGGAGACAATCCATGGCTAAAACGTGTCAATGAGACAAGAGAATACTTTAGACAGAATCTAAAACTTCATTCACATCCGTTGGGAGCTGCAAAGGTTCTAAGAAAATTAAGGGAAGTTCTTCCTCCGCAGTCAATTGTAACAACTGAGGTAGGTCAACATCAGATGTGGGCATCATTATTTTTTGATGTAATACATCCTGGAACTTTCTTTAGTTCCACCGGTCTTGGAACCATGGGGTGGGGATTTCCAGCTGCGATTGGTGCCAAAGCTGCAAGACCAGACGTTCCAGTAGTGGACATTGCAGGAGAAGGAAGTTTCAACATGACTGAAAATTCACTTGCTGTCTCAGTTCTAGATGACTTGCCCGTGATAGTGTTTTTGTTAAACAACTTTTCACTTGGAATGGTTGCCCAATGGCAGAGAACATTCTACGACAGACGCATGATTGGAATAGACCTTAAAAACTGTCCAGACTATGTCAAGCTGGCTGAATCTTACGGAGCCCAGGGCATAAGAGCCCAAAGCATAGATGAGATTGGAAAAGCGGTTCAGACAGCGCTTAAAAGCAACATAGCGACAGTCATAGACATCCCAATTGATCCTCAAGAGGATGTCTTACCATTTGTTGCCCCTGGGACATCTCTCAAAGATATGATCTTACCATCCTAGTGATATCCATGTGGTCTATAATTTCCGTACTTGTAGAAAATAAGCCAGGAGTACTATTCAAAGTCACTAATCTCTTCAGATCAAGAAACTACAACATAGATAGCATATCTGTAGGCATAACAGAGAACCCAGAGTTTTCCAGAATGACCATCACAACTTCAGCTGACGAGAAGCAACTCAATCAGATAATCAAGCAACTTGACAAGATGATAGATACCGTAGAAGTAAAACTATTAGATGAGAAAAAGAGCATATACCGTGAACTGGTATTAATGAAGATAAAAATAACAAAACCGTCAGACATAATGGAAATAACTGACCTAGCAAATGCTTTCAAATGTAATGTTCATGACGTAAGAAAATCGTCAATTATCGTCGAGATTACAGCAACGCCTGATAGGATCAATGCATTTGAAGATCTTGTGAAATCTTATGGCATACTTGAGATAGTAAGAACAGGAATGTGTGCTCTAGAGAGAGGAGTAGGTAATGAAAGTTAGAATTTTTGACACCACCCTAAGAGACGGAGAACAGACGCCAGGCATCGCGCTAACCCCAGAGCAAAAGATTGCAATTGCCCAAAAATTGGATGAGTTGGGAGTAGATGCCATAGAAGCTGGGTTTCCCATAATATCTGAAGGCGAAAAAAAAGCAGTAAAAGAAATTGCTCATGCAAATCTTAAGGCAGAGATTTGTGGCTTGGCAAGAACCGAGAAAAAAGACATTGATGCGGCAGTAGCTGCTGGGCTAAAGTACATACACACATTCATTGCAACGTCTGACATTCATTTAAAATACAAACTCAACCTCACACGAGAACAGGCAGTTGCAAAGGCAATCGAGGCAGTAGAGTATGCAAAATCACTTGGATTACAGGTAGAATTTTCTGCCGAAGATGCAACAAGAACTGACAGGGAATTCCTCAAAAAAGTTTTCAAATCAGTCACAGAAGCTGGCGCCGATAGGATTGACATACCAGATACGGTGGGTTATTCCACTCCACAGTATATCGCTGCAATTACAAAAGATGCCATCGACGCTACTCACTTGCCTGTCAGCGTTCACTGCCACAATGACTTTGGGCTAGCGGTAGCAAATGCAATATCTGCAATTCAGGTGGGCGCACAATGCGCACATGTCACAATAAACGGCATCGGAGAGAGAGCAGGTAATGCGTCACTTGAAGAATTTGTCATGGCATTACAATGCCTACAATTTGACAAAAAGTTTGAGACAAATATCAATACCAAGCTTCTCTACGACACATCACGATACGTTTCAAAAATTGTTGGAGTTCAGGTCCAACCAAACAAGGCCATAGTTGGAGAAAATGCCTTCGGACATGAATCTGGAATTCATACACATGGTGTCTTGAGCAACCCATTGACGTATGAACCGATTAGCCCAGAACTTGTAGGTAGAACTCGTTGGTTTCAGGTAGGAAAGCATGCCGGAGCACATGGAGTTGCTGCAATGCTAGAAGAATACGGCATTCAGCCGTCAAAGGAGCAGACTCGCGAGATTCTAGAGAGGATCAAGAAACTAGGCGACCAAGGAAAACATGTCACCGATGTTGAACTACTCTCAATTTCAGGCGAAGTTATGCATCAAGAAGGTCTGAAACGGTTGGTACATTTAACAGGATTCTCAGTATCCACCGGAATTGGCAATATGCCGTACGCATTTGTCAAATTAAACATAGAAGGAAAAGATTTCATAGGAACCGATTATGGTGTCGGTCCGGTAGATGCATCAATTAACGCAATACAAAAGATTACTGGCGAGACGTCCAAGGTCAGAATAAAGGAATACACGTTAGACTCCATTTCAGGCGGATCAGAGGCGTTATGCGAAGTAACAATAAAGGTTGAAGATGCATACGGTAACCAATCTTCTGCAAAATCCATTGGCGAAGATATTGTAATCACCAGTGTTCAAGCCATGATCGATGGCATAAACAGAATAATGCTCAAAAAAATTCTCAAACAAAAAAACTTGGGACAATAGATGTACAAAATATCCCTCATAACTGGAGACGGCGTAGGTCCTGAGCTATCAGAGTCTGTGATAGACATACTACATACAATAAGCGACAAGATTGGATTAAAGTTAGAAATCAATACAGTAGAAGCCGGCGATGGCGCATTAAAAAAAACAGGCAAGGCACTTCCTGATTCAACTTTTGATACAATAAAAAAATCTGATGCATGCCTAAAGGCCCCAGTAGGAGAAAGCGCTGCTGACGTGATTGTGTTCCTACGAAGAACACTGGATCTTTATGCCAATGTAAGACCGGCAAAATCATATCCCAACATGCCATCCCTTAAAGAAAACATCGATCTAGTCATAGTAAGAGAGAACACGGAAGACCTATACGCAGGAATGGAGTTTGATATTGGCAATTCTGCTGTTGCGTTAAGAACCATATCTGAATATGCATCAAAACGTATTGCAAAATACGCATGTATTGTAGCAGGCCAAAGAAAGGGACAAGGAAAAGTAACATGTGTTCACAAATCAAATGTCATGAGAAAGACAGATGGCCTTTTTGCAAGATCATGTGTTCAGGTAGCAAAGGATTTTCCAAATATCATGTTTGAACAGATGTACGTAGACGCGTGCGCCATGAATCTCATAAGACAGCCAGAGTCTTTTGATGTCATAGTGACAACTAACTTGTTTGGAGACATCCTATCAGACGAGGCGGCTCAAGTGGTAGGAGGACTTGGGATGGCACCAGCAGCTAACATAGGAGATAGTTTTGCCTTGTTCGAGCCTGTCCACGGGGCAGCCTTTGACATTGCTGGAAAGCAGGCTGCCAATCCATCTTCTTTTATTTTATCTGCAAAAATGATGTTCGAGTGGTTAGGAATGAGAAACAATGATGCAATGTCTTTCTCTGTTGCAAAGAAGATAGAGGAAGCTGTCTATGGGGTAGTAAGCGAAGGGGTCAAGACAAAAGATATTGGCGGAAACAAAACCACAAAAGAGTTTACTCAGCAGATAATTTCAAAACTTATTTGAGATCTGATGCAGGTGGCTCTCGTGACCAAAAAAACATTGCAAGACCAATTGGGATCATTATCATTATTGCCACTCCGAAAGTAATCCAGTAGAATGTAGGGTCAATGCCTTTGATTAGAGGTACTGGAAATACAGTATAGGCCCACACAAAGGCGATGAAACCAAGAATGATTTTGTTTCGTTTGAAAACCCGCCATCCAAGTTTTCGTTTTGTTATATAGCATTTCTTGCAACGTGTCCTATCATCTGTCATACAGGAGTTACAGCAATGCTTGTCACAAAAATAACAGGTATGATCACCAAAACCTGAGCCGCAAAAGTCGCACTGCTGCACAAATAATTGTCGCAAGATCTAGATTTATCTTTTTATGGAAATAGCCTTTCTGGATCCCTCGGATATAAAACGACCTCCCTGATATTATCAATTCTAGTCATGATAGACATTAGCCTGTCAAGACCCAACCCCCATCCAGAGTGAGGCGGCATTCCCCAATCAAACGCTTTGAGATGATCCTCGAATTGAGCTGGGTTTAACCCTTGTTCAATCAGTCTTTTCTTAAGCTTGTTTGGATCATGTAAACGCCTACCGCCAGATGACAATTCAAGATACCCATGCTGCAAATCAAATGATTTGGATAGTGACGGCTCGTCTTCCTTTTCATGTATGTAAAAGGGTTTCAACTTCATGGGCCAATCTAGCAAAAAGTAGAATCCCGGATGCAACTCTCCAAGTTTTCTCAAGTGAGAATCAAGTAGATCATCACCAAGTTCAAGAGATACCCCTTCACGACCAAGCTCTTCCACGGCTTGCTTGTAGGTGATTCTCTCAAATGGCGTTATTGGTCTTTTCACATCAATTCCTAGAGTTTTTTGTTCTTCAATACAATTTTTTCCAACATATTCAAAAACATTGGCTACAACTGTTTCTAGAACTTCAATGACATCAAGATAATCCATAAAACCAGCTTCTACATCAACACTTGTAAATTCAGTAAGATGTCTGACAGTATGGGATTTTTCTGCTCTGTAAAATGACGCTATCTCAAAAACTCTTTCAAGACCAATGGTCAATTGCTCTTTGTAAAGTTGTGGGCTCTGTGCAAGATATGCTTGTGTATCAAAATATTTCAGAGAAAACAGGTTTGCACCGCCTTCACTGGCGCTTCCAATTATTTTGGGCGTGTTTACCTCAATGAAACCAAGTTCTACAAGAGTTTTTCGTATTGATTGTAATGCATGGTGTCGTATTTTGAAAATAGATGCAGATTTCTGATTTCTCAGGTCAAGTGCTCGTGCATTTAGCCTGTTATCGATATTGCTTTCCAGTCGCCCTATTGGATCAATTGGCAATGGATGGACTGCACGCGATAAGATTTCTATTTTTTCAGATTTTATCTCAAACGGAAAATCACGCGATTTGGTCTCTTGTACAGTGCCAGTAATTCTAACTACACTTTGCCTATTGAGGTCTTTTACCTGTTTGATGCCTTCTTCTCCAACCACTACTACTTGTGCAACTCCAGTAACATCTCTTAATGTGAGAAAAGTGAGTTTGCCCAGTTCACGAAGATCTTCCACCCACCCGCCAACTACTACCTTTTGGTCTTTTAGAGATGCGTTCAGGTTACCCATATAGTGCGTTCTTTTCAAATCCAAGTCTCTCACTTTCTTTCAAATTCAACAACTAGTTCTATCTTTCGAAGGTGTAACGATATTGCTATGATTTTATCTATATTAATTGGGAATCTGGATGTTTTTCGTCCTGAAACTATGACTTTGGTCTTCCTAATGCCCCCTGGCGCCCATAATTGGTTGATTGTCAGGATCTTGATTGGAAAGAACATGTCTTCTATGAATTTTTTATCGTCACATCCCTGTTCGACTAGCCATATCTTGCCTGCAAATTCTCCCTGAAGTATACTGTAAAGCTCTCTGCTTTGTCTTATAGTCATGATATCTATACTACTAAGATACAGTACATAATTTTCATTTGATTCCTGACAGGAATCGAGTGTAAATTTTTCAATTTGTGGGATTTTTTGAGATAGTTGAACTAGTTTTATCGAGGCATCTACATCTGCCTTTGTCAGTTGCCCAGAATCCAATTTGGATTCGCATTGTGGACAAAGAATACCATTCATGGCGTCAAAGCTGCAAATAGGTGTCCTCAAGGAAATCGGTTTTTTGCTTACTAGAACTGGAAGATAAACTATGCGAAATCTGGTGCTGTATAATTGACAGTTGATAGTTCTTTGTGTATAAAATCGGTTGATGATAATGTGGGTTGGATACAGAGCCGCATCTGCCGCCGCATAATGATGAAAATATGAGATTTTAGAATCTAAATACTGGCTATGTCTACACAACTAATGAAATATAATATTCCTGATTCTTTATCAGGCTTAACAATAACTTCTACCCTGTCACCTAGTATAAACAACAAATGTCCTTTACTTAATTCAACATGGTTGCATTGGACATAATCCTCATGTTTTGTTAGATCCTCAAAAGTTACTATTTCTTCTTTAAAATGGTCTATGAGATCCACTGAAGGGTCAGACAGATATTCTATGTTTTGGAAATAATCAGACCATGTAGTCGTTTTACGAATCCAAAAAACAGTCATGCGGTTATAGAAAAGTCTAGGATTAAATATCTATTTCTTGATATTTGGTGTGAGTTTTGAACTTCACGTCAGAAGCCTTCGCTATTGCATAGTGACGTTCTGTCCAGCATCTTTCTGTTTTCATATTTATTAATACGTATTACTAATATTTGATTTTTGGGTAAATAGTATATTATATACCAATAGTATATAACAAAGATGTGGACCGTTAGTATATCTCATACATGAGATGCGTTCTCTATCAATGTTTTCCATTTATTCTTGCCCTTAATCTCAATACCACAAGCCTCACTCGGTGTCTGCCCATCTAGCCCCATGTGAGGTCTAATGTAGTTGTGAAATATCTGATAGCCAATGAGAATAGGTGTATTACTTATCTTTAATCCTCTCATTACTTTCTCACGATCTCTTATTTCCCCGTTCAATCTCTCCATCATATTGTTATTTCTGTCACCTTTGAGAGTTATATGTGATTCATGAACTACTCTCGGCAATTCTCTTGTCCAATATTCCTTCAAGAAGGCTTCTCGGTATGCTGGCAATCCATCCGTGACTAACTTCATAGGCTTTTTCTCTGCGATCTCTTTTGCCATCCTAAATAGATTCCTTGCGTCATGATTGTTTTTAGTGTCTGCAACTTCCTGAGCGATCAAGAATCTAGTTTCGTCATCCATCATGGCAAAGAGATACTTTTGGTTTCCTCGAATCTTGACAAAAACTTCGTCTGCTCTCCATGTGTCGCCTACTTGTGGCGTAATATCATCTAGGTACTTTTGCATTAGATTGGCATATTTTTTAATCCAGTTATAGACAGTCATGTGAACTACATCAACACCAAGCAATCTTAGAGATTTTGTAACATTCCTTAGTGACTCTCCGCTAAAGTATAGCTGTATAGCGGTTGTAATGGCTTTAGGATTGTGCTTCATTCGCTCAAAGCCAATGTTTAAGCTAAAGGTCTTGTGGCAATCCGAACAAATGTATCTTTGAAGATCATAATTTTTGTTGTGTCTAACGCCAAACTTTTTGATATTTTGTGACTTGCAGAATAGGCAAGAATCAATGTTTACGGGTTGGATTGTTATCTTGTTCTTCTGTATTACTTGTTCTCTGATCCTGATTGAAAACTCTACACCGTGAATATGTTTACAACAAATATGCCTGAATGTATAATCCCCACAAGTACATCGCCATCCAGACTTGGTTAAGATTACATCATATTCGCCTTTGGTAGTCTGTGATTTTACTTTGTATTGGTTGGCGGTAATTCTGAAAATCTGTTGATTAGGATTTTGTGCTATCGACCTTCCTTTTTCTTCTCGCAAATTTCTTTTCATGTAGCATAGTTTATGCTACACTAGTATAATAAGGTAACTTACATTAGGTTAATTTAAATAAAATAAGCGAAGATAAAAAATGTGCCAATAACCACAAAAAAAATTAGAAATACACGGTACGTTTACTTCGTCTATCATGATGACAGAGAAAATAAGCAAAAACACATCTGTTGTGGTTCAACATCAAATCCCGAGTCTAAAAAGAAGGCTATTAAATTAGAACTTCAATATCTAGAAGACCAGAGTTCACAAATAATGGAAAAACGAAAACGTTTGAAAGAAGAACTATTGGAAATTAAATAGATTTTAAATTACTATCAAAATTTTCTTCTAATGTAGATCTGACATAACTAAACAATCCTTCTGTTCTAGGAGATGAAAAATTACCTTGATAGAAAACATCCAATCCCTCTTTAGTTTTTTTCAATATGTTTTCTTTTACCAAATCTCCAAGTATTTCTTGTACGCTTTGTATTGATATTTCGTTTATATCGGCAATTTCCTTTTCTGTGTAACTAGCATCATAATTCTCAAAAAGAAAATCAAGTACTTTAGCCGTAGGAGTTTTGAATAAACGAATTAATGGTAGTTTAGCTTCAGAATCCAAACTATTATCCAACGTCTGTGCCATATCATGTAGCATCATTTATGCTATTTAAATTTGACCAATTTCTCCAAGCTTAGTTATGCTCAATCCATAGTTACATAGTTAATCCTATAACTCGGCGATATTACTGTGGATCAGCAATGAAAGAATCCGACGAGTATAAGAAGAAGATTGTAGAGTTTTTCGTGAATCGTAGTCCGCATGGTAAGATATACAAGATACAAAAGGAAGAAGAAATGTTTAGAAGATTTGGTAATCGTCATACTAAAGAAACGCAACAGGCGTTCGATTCTTTGGTTGAGGATAAAATTCTCATAACAGAAATTTCTAACAATATGAGGTATTATTTCTTGGATTTTGTTGATAAAGCATCAGAGATAAGAGATATTCTTAATCGTGAGCCCTTTATTGAAAGGGCAAAAATGATCAAGCCTGAGAAATCCTATTTTGAAGGATTCACAGAAGTGTTTACAAAAGTTACAGAAAGAGCATGGCCTAATAGAGGTACATACTATTACTGCACGAAAAATGATGATCCTTATTATTGGAAGGTTGTAATCAGAACAAAACCAAATGCTAAACCTACATCAATTATCTTATACTCGTTAATAGATAAAGAGTCAAAAATATCGAAAATGTGGCAAGTCATTCTAAAGATATGGCGAGATAACAACAAAAAACCGATTTATAAAAAGATGGCAGAAGATGAAGATCAGAAAATATTCAGTAATAACAGACAGCCTTCGACAGCTGGGTTTTCCGTTTTTGAACATTTAGAATGGTTGAAAGAAGTTGGAAAAAAAGGTAATATAATATACTATAATGTCACTGATGAAAACGCACACGATAAGTTTCTAAAGGATAGAGGATTAGATTAAATTGGCATTAGAGAAATCTAAGTTTGAAAATATTCTATTCAATCAAAATTGCATTGAAGGTATGAAAATGATTCCTAAAAACACTGTAGATTTAATCATAACAGATCCTCCATTTGCAATCAACTTCAAGGCCAAACGTGCTAATTACAACAGAGATGAGAATAATGTATTGGAAGGATATAACGAGATAAAACAGGAGAATTACTACCAATTTTCATACGATTGGATGAATGAGGCATATCGTATTCTAAAAAATTCTGGCAGTATGTTTGTTTTTTCAGGCTGGAATAACCTTCGAGATATTCTCAATGCCTTAAACGATATTAAATTCACCATAATAAACCACATAATTTGGAAATATCAATTTGGAGTAGTAACTAGAAAGAGATTCGTATCTTCACATTATCATTGCTTATTTGTGTGTAAAGATGAGAAAGAAAGAAAGTTTTATCGAAATTCTAGGTTCATGGATGGAAAGTTAAGATACCGAGATATGGAAGACGTTTGGGTCATGCCTCGTGAATATTGGACAGGTGAAAAGAAAACACCCACAAAGCTACCTACCGAAGTAATTAGAAAAATCATGCAATATGCTAGCATGGATGGCGATTTAATACTAGATCCCTTCTTGGGTTCTGGCCAAGTTGCGGTAGTAAGCAAGGAAATGAATCGTAATTATCTGGGTTTTGAGATAGTGCCGACATATTTTGAATTTGCACAAAAACGACTAGACAGAACCAAAAGACAGTCATTCATAAAATGGTGATAACATGCTACACAAACGTTCTTGCATCTTTAAATCTAAAGGTGGAATCGCGTGCAGGAATTGTTCAGCCAATGGCAGACCACTACCAGTTGGAACTATCGTGATTACCGAAAATGGGTATTTCTTCTGTTGGGATTGTTACTTAGCATTAGGATTAGATAATTAACTCAGGATTGATTTACACAACAACCGATTTTATACAGGGAGAATTATCAATCATGGATTATACAGAACCCGAAATCTGGTGCTGTTCATTTGACGATTGATTTTATTCCTGTTCAAAGTCGGTTGATCATAAAGTCAATATGGAAGAGATTTCGGTATTGGTTAATGGAGCTTAATGCCAAAGAGTTAACCCAATATCTGATAGATTTCAGAAAAGCAATAGAAAACTCACAAACAGAATCTTTTGGGCTGACATCAGATATTGAATTTGAACTTGGAGTTTTTCATAAAACGAACAAAGAGGGTGGTTTTGATTTGTACGTATTTGATATAAAGGGAAAAGACAATAAAGAAGGCTATAACATAGTAAAATTCAAAATGGGTTTTAGACCTCCTAGTATGACTAGGTAGTCTTTTTACTAGCATTTTGAATTAGTGTTATCCACTTGTTCTCTCCCTCAACCTTGATTCCTGCAACCTCAGAAGGTGTTTTCCCGTCTAAACTCATGTGAGGTCTAATGTAGTTATGAAATATCTGATAGCCTGTCAAAATAGGAGTATTACTTATCTTTAATCCCCTCATGACCTTTTCCCTATCTCGAATCTCATCATTTAGCCTCTCCATCATGTTGTTGTTTCTATCGCCTTTCAAAGTAATATGAGATTCATGAATTACTCTTGGTAGTTCCCTTGTCCAATATTCCTTCAAGAATGCCTCTCTATAAGCTGGTAATCCGTCTGTAACTAGCTTAGTTGGTTTCTTTTCTGCAACCTCTCTTGCCATTCTAAACAAGTTCTTTGCATCATGGTTGTTCGTGGTATCTGCTACTTCCTGAGCAATCAGGAATCTAGTTTCATCATCCATCATGGCAAATAGGTACTTTAGATTGCCTTTTACTTTGATGAATATCTCGTCTGCTCTCCAAGTATCCCCACCTGTGGAGTTATGTTATCTAGGTACTTCTGCCGAGGACAAACAGAATTTGGATTAGTATTGAGATCCCAAAGACAACAAAGAGGGATGGAATAGCCCATTTTAACCGGTCAGGTGATACTATATTCCTCTTAATCACAAAGTGTGAAATTATTGAGAATACCGCCATAGTAATAACAACTCTTACAATAAGAGACTGTGTTAAATCCAGCATGAAAAAATGAGGCAAAACAAGATTTAATGAATGTACGGAGTTGTTATTTTTTACTAGTATTATGAATCAAAGTTAACCATTTGTTATCTCCCTCAATCTTGATTCCTGCTACTTTACTAGGTGTTTTCCCCTCTAAACTCATGTTAGGTCATGTAATTGTGATAGATCTGATAACCTGTTAAAATCGGTGTATTGTTTATCTTTAATCACCTCATTACCTTCTCACGATCACGAATCTCATCGTTCAATCTAGCCATCATGTTGTTATTCCTGTCACCTTTCAAAGTGATATGAGTTCATGAATTACTCTAGGATTTTCCTTGTCCGATATTCTTTCAAAAATGCTTCACGATATGCTAGCAATCCACAGTAACTAGATTTGTTGGCTTTTTCTCTACAACCTATTAGACAAATTTTATAAAATGGTATTCAAATTATTTGAATCCATTTATTATCAATGTGATTACAAACGAAACTGACGCGCTGGCAGGGATTGTGATTATCCATGCCCAAACAATTCTTTTTCCTACGCCCCATCTAACGGCAGATAAACGTCTGACGGCCCCAACTCCCATTATGCCTCCAGAAATTGCATGAGTCGTGCTTGCCGGAATTCCAGCCCAAGCAAGAGTTGCAAGAAGAGTTGCAGCTCCTGTCTCTGCAGAAAACCCTTGGTATGGCTTAAGATTAGTTATTTTCATGGCCATTGTTTTAATTATTCTCCATCCTCCAAAAAATGTTCCAAGACTCATTGCAGTTGCAGCCATTATGATCACATAATACGGGATCTCAAATTTTGTAATAACGCCCTGTGTAAGTAAAACAAGTGCGATTATGCCCATTGTTTTTTGCCCATCGTTAGCACCATGGGTTAACGAAAAGTATGTCGATGAAACAAGCTGTAACTTGCCAAAAACAGAATTTACTGTGCTTGGTTTTCTTTTTGCGAAAATTTTCATTATCAATAGTGCCACTAGAAAAGATAATACCAACCCAGCTATTGGCGAGACCACTATTCCAGTCACTACAGTTTGAAGACCACCTAAAATTACTGCTTTAGATCCTGCCCCTGCTATGCCTGCACCAAGGATGCCGCCAACCAGTGCATGGCTACTAGAGGTCGGTAACCCCAAAATCCAAGTTATTATATCCCACACTATTGCACCTACCAAGGCTCCTATGATTATGTCAAGTGTGACAAAATCTGGATTAATAATCCCCTTTCCTATTGTAGTTGCTACGGCAACGCCAAAAAGAAACGGACCGACAAAATTAGCAAAGGCAGCTATGCCAACTGCCGGGAGCGGTTTGAGAATTCGTGTTCCAATAACGGTTGCAATAGAGTTTGCGGCATCATGAAATCCGTTCAGAAAATCAAAAACTAGTGCCACTACTATAGCGCCTATTGCAAGCAATATCATACAAAATCACGTGTATTTTAGAACGACGTCTTCTATAGAGTCAGCAACGTCAAGACATCTGTCAGAGGCTTCTTCCAGTGACTCGTAGATATCCTTCAGTTTTATAATGTTGATAATATCAGTTGTTTCTAGCAAGTCTCCAACAGCCTTTCTGTATATGTCATCTGCATGATGCTCTATTTCGCTAATGGTACGACAGTGTTCTATGATAGACTTGTTTACCTTCAGCTTGTTCAAGCTTGTAATCATGAGATTGATCTCTTTTGCAGAATATTGAATATCCTTTGCCAACTCCAACATGTATGGTGGAGGAGACTTTATCTTGAAATTAACAATTCTCCCAGATATGCCTTCAATGTAATCTATTATGTCATCTGTCTTTGAAGCGATGCGCGAAATATCTTCCCTATCAAGTGGCGTGATGAATGTCTTGTTTAGTTCTTCAAAAACAGAATGAGTCAATTGATCGGCCTCTCGTTCTATCTTTTTTATTTGGGAATGGTTTTCATCCAGCTTGTCAAAATTGCCAAATATATCCACCAGTAGTTTTGCTGCCTCTTCTGCCTTGCAAGCCAGAGCATTTAGAAGCGATAAAATCTCCTTTTCATTTGACTTTATCCACGACATCCATTGTGTCATATAGCTACTCTCTAAAACTTCATAGTTAAATGTCTGATGTATATAGGCCACATGATCTATATAGTTATAGATTTAGCTGCAATTGCACAATTTCAAAAGGCAGATTTACTTGCACATTATATTCTAACTATTGACTACACTTTCAATTGAAGAACTCAGAGTTCAATATCAATTACATGATAAAACGATTCATGCAGTGGACAGAGTCTCCTTTTCCCTTGAAAACAACGAATCACTAGGCATAGTGGGGGAGAGCGCATGTGGAAAAAGCACTCTTGGATTTGCAATCATCAGGTCTGTTCAAGGTGGAAAAATAGTTGGAGGAGACATATTGCTAGATGGAAAGTCCACGTTAAAAATATCAGAAGAAGAATTTGCAAAGACAATCCGTTGGAAGAAGATATCAATTATATTTCAAGGAGCGATGAACTCGCTTGATCCAGTTTTTTCAATCAAACAGCAATTCGAAGAGATCTTGAGAGCTCATAGTCATAGCGGAGATCGCCTGAAAATGATAAATGACGCCATAGATTCAGTCGGTTTGCCCTCCACAGTACTGGACAAGTTCCCTCACGAACTTAGCGGAGGCATGAAGCAAAGAGTGGTAATCGCCATGGCATTAATCTTACGACCAAATCTAGTAATTGCAGATGAGCCTACCACAGCACTTGATGTACTGGTACAAGCCCAGATCCTAAGTTTGCTTAAAAAACTGAAAAAAGAAGGCATGACACTCATGCTGATTTCCCATGACCTTGGCATAATATCTGAGATAGCAGACAAAGTTGGAATAATGTATGCCGGAAAAATAGTTGAATTCGGCACTTTGCAAGAGGTGTACTCAAATCCCAGACACCCATACACACAAGCATTACTCAAGTCCATGCCAAAAATCAAAGGTGAGACAGAATTAATATCCCTAAAAGGCAATCCACCCAACTTGGCTAACATACCAGCAGGATGCAGATTCTATGACAGATGCCCACATGCGATGGAAAAATGCAGAAAAGAGCCTCCAAAAATCAAAACAGAGTCAGGCCACGTGCTATGCTGGCTCTATGAATAGGATAAATAAAAATTAAAAATTTTTCTTAGTTAGAGTAGGTTGTTTGGTTAAGACCGTTGCCTTGATAGTATGCATTGTAAAGGTTCAATGCATTCTGTAATGCCATCTGAGTTCCTTGTTCAATCTCAACATTTCTATCGTTTGCGTTTTGCTCATTTGTAGTTGAGCTAGTAAGGCCAGCATAATTTGTTGATTCAGTCGATGCAAGATTCTTTGCATGAATCTCTTGGAATATCTGAATTGCTTTGCCTAGTGCAGATGCCTGTTCTGCATCTAGTTGACTAGCCTGAGTATTCTCGTTTGTAGTAGCGCCTGCTTGAAGATTCAGATAAGCAGTGTCAACTTTTGAAAGAGCGTTTACAAGAGCAGTTGCTTGCGCTTCCATGGAATTCCAAGTATTATCAATGTGAGTTTGTCTATCGCCTGAGTTTTGTTCATTTGTTGTGCCAGAAGCCTGCAGATTGGTATAAGCTGCATCTATCTGAGATAATTGCGAGACTATAGACTGAGACGCATTCAATGATTGATCTCTTGCGTCAGCAATCAGGGTGGTTCTATCTCTTCCCTGCTCATCAGTTGTTGTACTAGTCAAGCCAGTATAGTTGGTAGATTGCAAGTTTTGAAGCTGTTCTACATGAATCTTATCAAATTGCGCCAAGGCATTTTGCAGAGATGTATGCGATCCTACTGCCAAGTCTCGTCCTACAGTATTCTCATTGGTCGTAGTAAAAGACAAACCAGACCAGTTTTTTTGTGCCCCATTTGTGTTATCATATTGATACTTGTCAGAATAAACCAAGGCTGCTCTTTGTTGAGCAATAAGTTGTCTCTGAGCTATACTAGACCATTGATCGTCTGCAAATACCGTCTGACTTAGGTAAATAGAACTTCCACTTAGAGCTAAACCGCTGATCATTACTACGGCTAGGAGTTTGGCGTTCACGTTTGAGTATCATATATTATGTCCTTTAAAACTTTGCGATGATAAGAATTTGACCAAGTGATCGCCTAATGCCTAGAGTATCCGCAGTCATGAATTAACGATTGTACTAATAATACATGTCATTTTGCGCTTTATGCCATAGACACCTTACAGTTTTCTTGATATACTTGACAGAGAGGTAATTGCAGTGGAAGAGATCCTTTCTATAAAAAACCTAAAGAAATGCTTTGTAAAAGGAAGATTTGCACACAAAAAAGAGACAGTAAGAGCAGTTGACGACATATCATTTTCAATAAAGAGCGGCCAGACATTTGTCCTTGCTGGCGAATCAGGATCTGGCAAGACTACAGTAGCTCGTTTGATATTAATGGCAA
Organism: Nitrosotalea sp.; assembly: GCA_050749325.1. Classification (GTDB taxonomy): domain Archaea; phylum Thermoproteota; class Nitrososphaeria; order Nitrososphaerales; family Nitrosopumilaceae; genus Nitrosotalea. The sequence continues at coordinate 26,524 of JBOGRA010000003.1, forward strand.
TAGAACCAGAGTCAGGCGAGATAATTTTTGACGGTGTCAAAATAACCAATGACTCGTCTAGCCTCAGAAAGATAAGGACTGAATGTCAAATGATACATCAGGATCCTTACGCGTCAATAGATCCTAGAATGAAGGTTTTTGATATAGTAAGAGAACCGCTAGACATACATGATATCGGCAAGTCAAATGAGAGAAAAAATCTAGTTTTTGAAGCACTAAGAGATGTGAAATTGGAGCCTGAGGAGATTGCCTCAAAATACCCACACATGCTATCAGGAGGTCAGAGACAACGCGTGGCCATCGCCAGATCCATTACAACCAACCCCAAGCTAATCATAGCTGATGAGCCAGTCTCAATGCTGGACGTATCAGTCAGGGTTGGAATTTTAGAATTGATAAAAGAATTGCAAAACAAACACGGAATCTCATTTTTGTACATAACACATGATCTTTCCACTGCAAGATACGTAGGCCACGTGATTTCCATATTATATCTTGGAAAGATTGTTGAAACTGGACTCATCAGTGACGTGTTGTTGCATCCAAGGCATCCATACACACAAGCATTAATGGATTCCATTTCTGAGCCAAACCCAGACAACTTACAAAGAGAGAGAAAAATTCGCATCAACAATCCCATTGAAGTGAATGTCTACCAAGGATGCAGATTCAGAGCAAGATGTCCATACGCAATTGAAAAATGTAAGCAAGAACCAGAGCTTGAACCGGCAGGGGATCAAAGATCTGTTGCGTGCTTTGTAAAGATAGACTAGTTTGCAACTTGCGACACATTAGAAATTCTATGCGATACGACATGGGATACGCCATTTCGTGGAAACACACCGTAGATCAATTTTGCTTTTTGTACTACAGAATCCTTTAGTGATACCATTATGATCTGGCTTCCTCCAGACCTATCTTCAAGTATCTTGGCTAGTCGTTCGGTGTTTAGCGCATCCAAGTGAGCGTCAACCTCATCAAGAAGATAAAACGGTGATGGTTTTAGTTTTTGAAGAGCAAGTAGGAACGTAATTGCGGCAAGAGTCTTTTCTCCACCACTAATTGATGTTGACTCTCTTTTTGGTTTATCTGGAAATTGTACAAGATATGAGATTCCTGATGTGAATATGTCATCCTCATTTTGGATCTCAAGCCAGGCATTTCCTCCTGTCATTTTGTTGAAGATCTCCCGAATATCCTTGTCTACCTTGTCATAGGATTCCAAAAATGTTTGCCTCTTATCCTTATCTATTTCTTCAATGAACTTTACAATTGAATTCCTTTCAGATTCTAGCTCATTCTTTCTGTCAGACATTGAACGATATCCATCTGAGACCTCAACATAGGTATCTGGAGCCCTCGTGTTAAGCGACCCAGACATCTTTTTCTTCTCAGATTCTAGTTCTACAAGAATTTCATCAACATTGAATGATTCAAGTAGAGTCTCATAACCATATGAAAGAAGAGTTTTACGGATTCTTGCTTCATTTTCATCAAGATCCTTAATATCGCGCAAAATGGAATCAGATTGTCTTTCTATCCCGTTGATTTCTTTTGTGAATGTCCTCTCAGATTCATAAAGGTTCTTCAGTTTCGCATCATATTCTTTGAATGTTGATACCGAAGTACCAGATGTAGAGATCAGTTGTTGTTCTTTTTCCCTCAATGAGACAAGTAAGACATCAACATTTTCCTTTTCTTTCGATGATGCACTTGATTGCATCTCAAGATCGTGTTTTTCATGGTTTAGAGAAGACTGTTCTTCTGATAAACGCCGCATGTTTGCCTTATGCGAGTTTTCCTCGTTGGCAAGTTCGGTAAGTCTTGTACTTAGTTCACGAAATTCAGTAGAAATTGTGCTCTGTGCACCCAATAAAGTGGCTTTTTTCTCATTTAACGAAGAAATTGCAGTAGCAATTCTTGCCTGTTCTTCTTCGGCATAATTTTCTCTAGTTAACGATATGCGCTCTTCCAGAGATGCGATATAGGACCCGGTCTTTGAGAGATCAACTAGAATGTGCTCTTCCCGGTGCCTGAGCTGCAGTATTCTCGACGAGATCTGGTCTATCGATACAGATATTGTCTTTAATTTTGATTTCACATCTGTAAGGCTTAGGTCCACATTAGCAAGTCCTGTCTCAGAAGAATGATATCTGGCATCCAGATTTCTTGTTATCCTTTCAATTTGCTTTAATTGTCCGCTCTTGTTTTGAATGAATTTCTTTAACAATTCAAGAGATTGGATTAGCCCATCTACCGAAGTACTAAGAAGAATTATCTTTGTGAGATTTGAAACCTTAGAATTCATGTCTACAATTACTGCACTTGCATCTGCTTCAAAAAAATGGCCATCAAGTGTAACTGCTTTGTATCCTTTTTTTGATAATGCATAAGCCGCCTCTTTGGAAGAGGCAAGACCTATACTTCCAAAGATAAAGTTTTTGAGCGACTCTAGTTTTTCATCGCATTTTATAAAATCTGAAACGACTCCAAGTATTCCTTCCTCTTGTGCTATGGTTACCTTGGAATTAGATACTGCATCTAAGGGAATAATCCTAATTTTTGGAAGTTTCTTTTGTTGGGCAAATTCAGCAATGCCAAGAAGAGTGGCAAAGTCGTTTACAACAAGTGCTTTTAGCCAGTCAGAACCTGCTGATAGGATTGCCCTCTCATATTGCTCATCCCAAGAAAGCAATTCATATACAAGACCTATAATTCCCAATCGCTTAGAATCTTCTTTGAGCTTTGCGATAGAATAATCCTCATGCATTACTTCTTTTACAACTTTTATTTTTGCTTCATATTGAGCAGCCGCCTTGCTTGCCTTTTCAAAAATCAATGTAGTTTCTTCAACATCTTTTTCTATCTTTGTACGTTTATCACGCAAGTCATATAGTCTGGATTTTAGTTCGTTAATGGTCAACTCATGACCTGCCCTTACCTGCCTGAGTTTTTGTTCAAGGTTGAGCAGTTTTTCTTTTTCGTCTGACAATGCTTTTGTCTTAAGTGAGTTTTGATCAACTTTGTTTTGAATGTCTAGCTGTTCTTGCTCTAGTTTTGAACTTGCAAGCTTTGCATCATTTAGTGTACTGGTAAGATTTCTTACCTTTTCATCAGTTTTGATTTTGTTACTTGTAACCTGAGACTGTTGTCTCAGGGTTTGATTAATTTCAGAATCAACTGAGGCAAGTTCTGTATTGATGTTTTTCTTTGATTCATTAATAGTATTGATGGAATTTTTCAGTTCTACAATTTGAGATTCTAAAATGGAACGTCTTTCATGCATGCCTGTTAGATCAGTCTGAATTTCTGGCAGTCTGGTTTCTATTTGCGCCACTCTTCTTGCATTGGTGACCAATTTACTATTTGCCGATTCTGACAGGTGCATTGCGGCAGAAAGTTCTGAATCGATTGATGCCTTTGCAATGTTATATGCGTTGACCTCTTCCATGAACTTTTGTTTTTCTTCTTCTAGTTTCTTTATCTCATCTCTTAACTGTCCGCGCTGTTCATCGAGTTTTTTGGATTCAGATTGGACGGCATTAAGATTCCTCTCCCTTGACACCTTTTGAGCGTCAATGTCCCTGAGATTATTTGAGGCTTGAATAGCATAAAGCCTCTTTAGTTCCCGGTCTAGGAAATCATATCTGAGTTGATTATTTCGTTCCTCCTCTAGTTCATCAATACGCTTCTTTATCTCATCCATTCTTGCTAGTGCGATCTCAAGTCTTCGGTCTGCCTCGTCGAGTTGTTTTAATGCCTCTGTTTTTTTCTCATCAAAATAGGCAAGCCCTACAATATCCTCAATTATTCGCCTTCGCTCTTCTGAGTTAAACTCGGAAATTCTAGTAATTGTGCCCTGTTGTACAGTATTTAATTTGTGAATGCCGCAGTTTGCTATTTCCAATAGATCTAAAATATGATTCCTTAGTACCTTTTTTTGGTTCAGATAATAGATATTCTCACCTGATTCGTCCATCTCCCTTGTGATTGTTACAGTATTGGAATCAACTGGAATCTTTCGATCAGAGTTATCAAAGTGACAGCTTACCCGCGCTATCTTTGCTCCATGATGCGCATTGTCCACATCGTGTAGCAGCGAACGTAATCTATCCACCCTCATAATCTTTGGTGCGTTCTCACCTAATGCAAACGAGATTGCATCAAGAATGTTGCTTTTACCAGATCCATTAGCGCCTGAGATGGCTATGAGGCCAGGTTCAAAGTTAACTAGTGTATTCTTATACCCAAATGATTTGAATCCAAAGATCTCTAGCTTACGTATATGTACCAATGAAGTCGGTGGTTTGACATCTGAAATAACAGATTATTGACAAGTTTCATTGACTAGGCTAACAATAATTACAATGTGTGACTATTTCTCTCGTTTGCCTTCAACAAATTCCGTGAAAGCCTTCATTGCCTCAGTGTACGGCATCTGTATTGGTGGATGTTTGAAGCAGTAAGACGAGATGCTTGTCATTGGTCCTGAAAGCTTTCTGTCTAGTGCTATCTTCAATCCTCGTATGGCATCAATCATTATCCCCGCGCTGTTATATGCATCAATTACCTTGAGCTTTAGATCGAGTTTAATTGGTATCTTGCCAAAGTATTTGCCTTCGATGTTAATGTAACAAATCTTCTCATTATCAATAAAATCAACATAATCACTGGGACCTATTCTCATTGGTATATCATAGTCTGCCATCGCCTTTACTGCACTTGTCTTGCTTATTCTCTTGTCTTCAAGTCGCTCCTCATCAAGCATATTGTAAAAATCCATATCTCCACCTATGTTGAGCTGATAAGTACCATCGATTAATACGCCTCTATCTACGAAAAGTTTCACTAGTGTTTTGTGGACTACAGTAGCGCCGAGTTGACTCATCACATCATCTCCAGCAAGCGGGATCTTCTTTTCGGCATACATTTGCTGCCATTTTGGCTCTGATGCAATAAACACCGGAATTGCGTTAAGAAATCCGATGCCTGCCTCAAGTGCCTGGCTTGCATAATGCCTTACGGCTTCGGTACTCCCTACAGGAAGATAATTCACAAGCATTTCGGCCCCGGTATCCTGCAATATTTTTTTGACGTTGACCTCTGGTTCTTGAGAAGGTGTAACTATTTGACTAAGGTGTCTTCCCAGACCGTCCTTTGTGGGCCCTCGTTGGACTGTTATTCCCGTACGAGGAACTTCGGCAACAGTGATAGTGTTGTTGGGTCTTGCGTATATCGCCTCTGAGATATCTTTTCCAACCTTTGTATCTGCCACATCAAACGCCGCTACCACTTCGATATCTCCTGGTTCGTATCCTCCCAAGTTATAAGCAGTCAGCCCTACGACATCATGAGGATTATCTGAATAATATTTTGCGCCTTGAATGAGTGCAGAAGCACAATTGCCTACGCCGGCTATAGCAATCTTGATCTTCTTTCCCAACTTAATCGATAGCTACCAAATTATACCTACATATTAATTACTTGTGATTTACAAGTGCAGAGGATTTTATATCCGAGACTTGACTCCAGACATGTGATAAATTCCGGCAGACCTGTAAAGGATATCTCAATAAAAAAAGATGATACCATCGGCGTTATTTTTGAACAAATGTCAAAGTCAGGCGGTTTTGAGTCAAGAAATCTAGCAGACGGACTAGACATTTTATCTTCAATGATAAAAGATAGTGAATGTTTGAAATTTTTGTCCTTTGTTGGGGCAGTCGTATCTACAGGCCTTAGAGGAGTAATTACTGATATGGTAAAGAACAAAATGTGTGATGTAGTCATAACTACCTGTGGTGCTCTTGACCACGACATTGCAAGACATTATTCAAATTATTTAGAAGGATCTTTTACTCTTGATGATAGTGAATTAGCAGACAAAGAAATTCACAGACTTGGAAACGTTCTAGTTCCATTGAAAAGTTATGGTCCCCTAATTGAAGAAAAAGTTCAAGCATTTTTACAAAAAGAATACGCTGATGGAAAAAAAGAAATGTCAACACATGATGTCTGTAAAGCAATAGGCGCCAATCTTGGCGAAGACTCTTTCCTATACTGGGCAAACAAGAACAACATACCTGTAATAGTTCCAGGGATAATGGATGGTGCAGTGGGCAGTCAGATTTGGATGTTTACACAAAAACATAACGATTTTAGACTGAATGTTGCATCTGATGGAGATTTGCTATCTGGCCTAATCTTCAAGGCAAAAAAATCTGGCGCTTTAATGATAGGCGGAGGGATCTCAAAGCACCATACATTGTGGTGGAATCAATATCGAGGCGGATTGGATTATGCAGTGTATATTACAACTGCGCAAGAGTTTGACGGTAGCTTGAGCGGTGCACTTGTTAGGGAAGCAATTTCTTGGGGGAAGGTAACACAAAATGCAAAACAGACAACCATTCATGCAGAGGCAACCACAATTCTGCCATTTCTCTATTCTGCACTGCTTTCCAAGATCAAATAGTATAGATATTTTTTTGATAAATCTCTTTGAAGCCTAGTTTCAAATAGAAATCAATCAATCCATCTTTTTGATATGTTTCAAGCATGAGTAACTCCAGATTACGTTTCTTTACTTCATTTAGAGCAAAATCAATTAGCGAGTTAGCAAGACCTTTCTTTCTCATGCCAGGTATTGTTCCAAGACAATAAAGTCCCAATGTAGAGTTTTTTTCATATAGTGCCACGCATGAGCTAATTGAATCATCAACGTAATACTCTATAGAAGAGATTGATTTTTTTACTATTCCATCTACAGGTGTTATCCAATCATGACAGTCATATGCATCGCAGAACGTTTTTGACCATAGCATGGAATCATCACTAGATATCTTACGCACTTTTGAGGTTTTTGACAAGTCAGGTATTTTTGTGAAAACGTGTTGGATGTCATAGGGTCTAAAGTTTTTCTTGATCAGTTTTTCTTCAAGTTCTGGATAATTCAGCGTATAAAAATATGGAATTGTGCCATGTTTAGCAAAGAGTGCCAGTGCATCATCTATCATTTCGTCGCTTATGCATGTGATGCTTGTAATCTTGTCAAAAAAAATGTCATTTAAAAGATCTGGGTTAAAAAAGAATGTACCGCATTTGAGAGTTGTTGAATTTGCCCACAGACCAGTAAAAGATTTGTCTACTTCTTCTAATTGCGATATCAGATTATTATTCCCAATACTTGACATATTCGTTGAAAATCATTATGGCCTATATTACTTCCTGTAATTACTTTGGAGCAAATATTTTCAAATATTTCAAGTGCTTTTGGAGAATTCAAATCATCGTCTAATGCAGTAAAAAATCCTTCAATTAACTTGGAGAGTTCGGAATCAGTTTTTTCGGATATTTTTGTTCCAGCAAGGTTGATTTTTTCCAAGAGTTGTTTTTTTACAACAATTTGCTTTTCATCAAAATCAATATCATCTCGATAGTGCGAAGAGAAAACATAAAGTCGCAGTAGATTCTGGCCATACTTTTGTGTCAGATCTCTTGCCCATACAACATTGCCAAGTGATTTTGACATCTTTTCTCCATTTGAGAGAACAAGGCCCACATGCATCCATATCTTGACTGGGTTTTCAGATGTTGAAAACATCTTGTATTGAGCCAAATGCGCTTCATGATGAGGATACAAGAGTTCCCTTGCTCCTCCATGTATATCGTAATTTGGCCCAAAATTTTCCAATGCAACAGCGGTGTCTTGCATGTGCCACCATGGAATCCCACTGCCAAACTTACTTTTCCATGAGAACCCAAAATCGTCAGAGCAATTCCATAGCATTATGTCTTCTTGGTTTTTCTTGTTAGGCCCTATATCCAACCTATGAAGTTGAAGTTGGTTTTGTGATTGCTTGGATAACATCCCATATTTTCCATCTCGCGATACGTCAAGATAGACATTGCCATTTGCATAGTATGCAACTTTTTGTTCCAATAATTGAGATATATGACCTTCCATGTGACAGACATAATCTGAAACATATGCAAGTCTGCTTATGCTTTTGATATTCAATAGATTTAGATCTTCGGCAAACTTTTGTGCATAAAATCTAGCAATGGTATGATAATCCTTTGATTCATCTTTTGCTTTGTTGAACACGTTTTGATTAATGTCTGTCATGTTAACTAGAACGTCAGTGTCATAACCTTGTTCGTGCAAATGTCTACACAAAAGGTCGTATGTCAGAAATATCCTAGCATGGCCCAGATGAGTATAGTCATACAATGTCGGACCACAGATGAATATCTTTACCAAATTTTTCTCAAACGGTTCAAATCTGTCTTTATTCAAAGAAAAAGAATTGAATATTATCATGGTATGATTGCTATCGTCCACCTTGAGATAGTATCGGGGTTAGTGTTACAGTAGATCGAATCTTTGAGATCCTTCTTATTTTATTAGTCATTATCTCTTCCAGAGTGGCACTTGAGTCAGCTTGAATTTTGACAAAGATGTCATACACCCCATATGTCCCTCGAACTTCTTTTACCTCTGGAATTTTTACAAGTTCACTTATGATTTGTGTTTCTGACCCCAAATCACAATTTACCAGTATGTACAATGTTTCCATGTACATCGATAACATTTGGTGCATAAAATGATATCCATGATTTAAAAGGATGTATCGGTATGGTAACCCATGGGTAATGAAATAACTGTTAGAGAACTAAAATCAATCAATATGGAAGGAGGTTTTGTAGTAGATGGTTTTCCTTATGCAGGACTAGCCAATGCCATAGCCACCGAATCTCTGATAAATACAACATCCAAATTCGAATTAGTAGGAATACTTGATTCAGACTTTTTCCCTCCCATCAGCATCATAAGAGATGAGGTACCTAACTTTCCTGCAAGAATATTTGTAAATGAGGATCTAAAGGTAGCAGTATTTTCATCTTATTTAACGCCCCATGAATCACTTCACAGGGAGGCGGCAAGAACCATGTTAAAATGGGCAAATGATCACAAATGTTCTCTCATAGTAAGCAGCTCTGCTGTAAAAACTGATGAAAAACCGTTTGTCATAGGAGTTGCCAGCACTGAAAACGCAAAGAAACGATTAACTGATGCGGAAATTCCAATACTTAAAAACGGTACCGTTCCTGGAATTCCTGGGATTTTGTTAAATGAGGGATTCATTACAAAAACTAACGTAATAGTTCTTTTGTACAAAGGCCAAGAGACAGGACCAGACTTTAGAGCTGGTGCAGAAATTTGCATGGCAATGGCAAAGCTTGTTCCAGGTGCAGCATGTGATTTCAAAACTCTGATGAGTGAAGCAGAAAACATTGAACAGAGTCTGAAACAAACAGAACAGGATGCTGGTCCACTACGGGATGCAATTTACGGATGAGTTATCAAGAGCGAGAGATCGCAAAAGATAGCCTGCCAAAGCATCTCAGAGTATTAGATTCGGATGAGGGAATAAGAATAGAGGACAAAATAGGATTTGTTTTCATCAATAAAACATCTAGAAGATACTGCGTGAACATATCAAAAAATGGTATTGACGAATTTTTCTACATGTACAACGCTGATGAGGTGCTAAATTTTTTGGCAACCAAGATAGAACCCGTATCAAAAATTTACTTGTATTAGATACTAAAATGTCCATATGACTACACTGCTAGAATTTGCAATAACAGTCATTACAATCTCAGTTTCCGGCGTCATGTCTCCAGGACCTCTTTTTACAGCAAATGTGGCATATGGCATAAGGGGCGGATGGAAGACAGGAATTAAAATGGCAGGTGGTCATACGATAGTTGAGCTTCCACTAGTCATACTTCTTGGAATTGGCGCAATTTCATTTACTACATTCCCGCAATTCAGAGAATACATTTCCATACTTGGCGCCATAAGCCTCTTTGTTTTTTCCGGGCTGCAGATTAGAACCACGTTAAGAAAATCACCTTCTGGCAATTTACCAAAACACGGTCCATTTTTCATAGGAATTCTATTTAGTGCGCTCAATCCATTTTTCTTAATTTGGTGGATTACGATAGGCTTCAAGTTAATTTCCGATGCCATACTGCTGTACTCATTTGTTGGAATTGGCATAATGTTTGGATTTCACATATGGATGGACTATGCATGGTTGGGAACTGTGGGATTTTTATCTAGTCGTGGAAAAAAGATTCTTTCAACGAAAAACTACAAGGTTTTCATGATTGCACTAAGTGGGGTTTTAGTTTATTTTGGAATAAACTTTCTAGTTCAAGCTGTCCATTAACCGCAATCAAGTATTTCCAGATTTCCTTTGCATTCATTGTCAAACTGAGATATCCGGTCATTTAGTTGGGCGCATAGTTCTGGATCTTTTGTTTGATCATAATTTTTTAGATCGCTTTCAATCTCAATTTGTTTCATGGGACATTTATCGATAAATCCAGTGTCATACAATACAACTATTGTGATCACGCCAGACAATACTATGACTATAGAATACTTTAGAAAATTGCTAACCATCTTCAGGTTTAGAAACATCAACCTCAATTGTCGATACGTTTCTTGCTTTTCCGTCCTTTGACTCCATTTTTTCAGAAAAAATTCTCACACCGCTGACTTTGTAACCCACCGCATTCATTCTCTTAACTATCATTTGAGATACATCCACTGCCGCAGTTATGCTCTTGCCTCTTGCCTTTACTGTTACCGTAGGTTCATTTGCAAGTAATGTCAGAGTAGCATTCACATATGTAAGAATTGGTTTTTTACCAATGAAGATTATATTTGGTGGTCTTGGCACAGACCAACTCTTTTTGTGTTTTATTTAATGGTTCAGTTTCTTTTTTTCTATGTATTCCTCAAGAATTTTATCAATATCTTCCAATTTGGATTGCCTTACTTCATCAACAATTTCTTTTTCTTCGATTTCATAGCAATTTAGAAGGTCGTTTTTGTCCTTGAAAAAAAGCATTACCTTTTCTTGATAAATGCAGTAATATGGCGTATCAACAGCCATTTTTTCGGGCTGTAGTTTGATTCCTTCTTCATTTATTGAAACAGGATAGTCCATGATGTTCATTAATAAGATCGGTATTTAGATGTAATTTGAAAAATTTGGTAAAAAGATGCCATTTGCGTTACTGATTATACAAAAATATAATGAAAAAACAAAATCAATTCATTTAATGAATTGTATAAAAATGCTTTACAATAATGTAATAAATAAAATCACACTAGAAAAACTCATGAGCCAACGGGTCATCTTCCACATCGATTTTGACTATTTTTATGCACAATGCGAAGAGTTGAGAAGACCAGAGTTGAAGACAAAACCGGTTGTTGTTTGCGTATTCTCAGACAGAGGTGGCGACAGTGGAGCCATAGCAACTGCCAATTACATAGCAAGAAAATATGGAGTAAAATCTGGAATGCCCATAAAATTTGCAAAAAGAAAGCTCGAAGATGTGCCCGAGGCGACATTTCTTCCTACTGATTTTGATTACTATTCAGAAGTCTCAGAGAATGTAATGAATTTGATTAGAAAGTATGCAGATGTTTTTGAATACATAGGAAGAGACGAGGCGTATCTTGATGTTACAAAGAGAACAGAGGGCAATTTCACAAAGGCATCACATCTGGCTCAACAATTAAAGAATTCCATTCGCAGTAATACCAAACTTTCATCAACAGTTGGAGTTTCAACAAACAAGCTAGTATCAAAGATAGCTTCTGATTTTAAAAAACCTGATGGTCTTACGGTGGTGGAGCCAGATAAGATCGAGTCTTTTCTTGATTTGCTGCCAATTAAGGTCATACCAGGGATTGGAAAAAAATCTGAAGAAAAATTTCATGAAATGGGTCTTCAGACAATATCTGAGCTAAAAAGATTAGATGTGTTCTCACTTAACAGCCTGTTTGGACGAAAGATTGGAACTTACATTTACAATGCAGCAAGAGGAATTGATGATGAACCGGTATCACCCAGAGCAGAGCCAATACAATACAGTAGAATAACCACACTAAAGCAAGACACAAAAGAATTCGAACTCTTATCAAGAGATCTTGAACAACTTTGTGCCGATGTACATGTTGCCATTGTGAGGGACAACCTTGTTTTCAAGTCTGTTGGAATACAGTTTGTTCAAGAAGACCTTTCAAACAGAACAAAGTCTAAAATGCTGAGAAACCCAACATCTAGTCTTGAAGAATTGAAAAAAACCGCACTTCAATTACTCAGAGAATCCCTAGAGGATCAAAAGTTACATATCAGAAGACTGGGGGTAAAAGTCTCTGACTTTTCTGAAGTGGCCGGGCAAGTAGACATTACAAGATTTTTTTAAGGTTAAAGCCCTACATGTGTTGCAAGTCTTTTATGTTCATCAGGAGTAATCCATTCTACTTGCAAGTACTCTATTATCGCATCATTATCCATGCCTAGTCTTTTTGCTTCTTCAACAGCTACAATGTATGCCTCAATTTCTGTCGGCCTATCCACATAAGAGTATGATTCATCGTACAGGTCTAGACCTTGTCTTTGTTGCTTTACGTGTACAAGTTCATGCACAATGTCAAGGTAGAGGATTAACTTGTCAGAGTTCTTCAGATGATTCAGTCCAATCACGATTATAGCGTCTTTGTTTTTTACGTGCATATAGTGGCTGCTTGTGTCCACAATCACCTTTATCTTTGAAAAGACATCGTCCAGTTCGGTATCTGAGCCGAAGATCTTTTGTAGAATTTCAACTTTCTTTAATCCATCAAAAATATCTTCTATCTCGTAGGTTCCTGGATTTACTTCTCTATTGATTTTTATCGCATTCATGTTTTGCAACTTCTACTTTATTTTTTTTTAATCGTTTTGTTTCTACATATGTCACAATGAGTAGAAAGACAAAGAGCCACGGAAGAAACATTATCTCTCCTGCAATGCCATGAAATGATTGGAATTCATTTACGTTGGTAGATACTTTAAGTACAAATAATGAAAGAGATAGTATTCGAATTACATTTACTCCGATAGTTCCAATTACTCCAAGTACAAAGTAAACAGCCTTTCTGTTTCGTGGTATATTCATCTTTAACAAAAATGCCATCATGACAAGAGAATAGATGATCATGCTATGAACGCCAGCCGATGGCCAGAATACCTGAAGTGCAAATGGGCCATGATCGCCGTTTAGGAACATAATATTTCCATGCGCGCTTGCAACTCCTAGATTAAAGGTTGTTATCAAAAAGACATCTAGCCTTACAAGATATGGTACAACATACTGTAATGGACCAAGGGAATCATACGGAAAGAATGCGTCAAGTGATAGAATTATTGCAGTGCCTGCAGCATAGATGGGGCCTGCTGGAGATATTCTTATCCACCTCTTGCCAAAAAGTACAGTCAGCACAGATACAAGAAATACTGCAAATACAATAAAGTCCCACATCCATTCCCATGAATCTAGTAACAAAACATGAAACTGGGGCGCAATTGTAGTAAGATAGCTTTTGAGGCCAAATTCTACAGCTACCAAATAGGCAATAGTTGCGCCTGCCAATGGAATTGCCGCGATGAGCCTTTTCTTTGGAATCTCAAGTTTAATGCCTATCAATTCTGCGACAACAAACGCCAATGCAAAGAGAAGTCCCCCTCTGCCTTGATTCCAACCAAGACTGAAAGTATCTGGAAAGGCAGCCAATGCAAACATTATTGGCGATGCAATGATCGCTATAGCAATAATCATACTTCGGTTTTGCAACAACTAGACTCAAAATGCGTTCAATAAAAACGCTAGCAGCTAGAAATAATCTTTTATTGATTTTTGATTTCGTGCTTTATGCAATTTACTTCTTGATAACCATTCTTTCTTAGCTACACTCAAACCTTGACATGCAAGATCTAAGCATTGTTCAAAATTGTATACTAGAACTGGTTTTTGTTTTAGCGCCATCCTCACTCCTTCTCTTACTTGCCAAACCCCCACAGGGACTGCATATTCTGGCCTTATCTCACGAAGTACCATAACTCCTGCCTGGACATTTTTTGCCAAAAGATATTCAGTAACGGCAAGTCGTGATG
>JBOGRA010000004.1:0-36537 GCA_050749325.1 Nitrosotalea sp.
TACCACATTTCGCTTTATTGAGAACATCTTGGGTTTATCAAAATCTTTAGTGCAGTCGGGGCATGCGTAGACCAGAACCCTGTATTCATTTGGAGCTTTTGGATTCGAAAGGCGAGGGTAGTAAACTAATCTTCCCCCACAATCCACGCAATACCTATTTGCGCGTCTTGTTCTGGCCAATGCGGACCTCCTGCATATGTGGTTATGTAGCGATCAGTATTAGATCTATCTAGTCTAACAGAATAAACTAAAGCGTGATCGTAATACAATATTTCACAATTCGAATTTAGAAATATGATATCACAAGTGTGGCAATTCAGCGCATTTTGATTTACCACTGCCAAAAACAATATTTCATAATTCGAATTTAGAAACATTAGACGCCGCCCGTCAGACTTGAACTGACGACCCGCTGATTAACAGTCAGCTGCTCTACCACGCTGAGCTAGGGCGGCAATAGACTTTGTTCGCAGAATAAGCCGATTTAATCCTTGCTGAGATTACTTTTCGATCCCGTCATTTTTTTCAAAAAGATAAACGCCATCAAGAAAAACTCTCGAGTCTTTATTTTTGACTTTGGTGTTTTGTTGAAGACTTGCACATGTTTGAGAAACATCAGTCAAGACAGGTCCGGTGACTATAACATCGTCTCCTTTTGATGCAACCTTTGTGACGCCAAATATTTTCGATACCCTTGGTGCACGCTCCCCTTGGAAATTCTCCACATGTATGTTGCCGTCTTTTACTTTTACTGTGATAGGAAAGTGAGCATAGACTATCTTCATCTTAAAGGTGTATCCAGTTTGTACCCCCTTGATAAGAGTTCGAATAAGGGATTCTGCAGTTTTGAAGATTGCATAGTCTCTCTTGCGTGTACCTTGCGATTTTAGCATGATATTTTTGTCATTTATTTTTATATCTATTGGAATTTTCTTAAAGTTTTTCCTTGTTTTTCCTAAAGGACCCTCAACACCAAGAATTCTGTGATGCTCAAATACCTTTACTTTGTCAGGTATTTCAATTGTTACCTCGTGTATTTCAGCTTGCTTAGTAGACATATCCTACCAATAATCCTCCAATACCTTTCGTAACGGCGTCATGGTGTGACATTACACCTTGATTTGTTGTAACAATAAGCATGCCTCTTGAATAGGATGGCAGATACTGCTGCTCCCACTTGGCATATCCATCTTTGTCTACCTTGAATCTTGGAGTAATCGCTCCACATTTTGTTATCTTTGCCAGCAACTCTATTTTGAATTTTCCTCCCCTTTTATCGTCAACGTGCTCAAACTCACCAATATAGTTATGATTTTGTAGCGTTTTTAGTACTTCAGTTGCAAGCTTTGACGTAGGCAATACTACACAGTCTCCTCTTCTTCTTGCTTCGCTGTTGTATAACGTCACAAATAGGTTTGCTAGAATATTGGTTGCTGGCATATCTACTACCTGAATTTGTTAAACCCCAATGAAACAGCTACTTCTCTGAAACATCGTCTGCATAGTGTCAAGTCATATTTTTGAATAACAGCATTATAGTCACCGCATCTTTTACACCATCGTGAGCCTTTTCCAAATTTGTGCTCCTTTCTTCCAGTTATCTTGTAATCGCGAATTTTGACCATCTTATACCACTTGGACTCCAAATTCTCGTGCCATGAATTCTTTTGCATGCTCCGAGGTGATTATGTGATGAGCGCCAACGCTTGCCTTGTGTTTGCTTCTAAATCTAATACTAAATCCCGGCCTTGTCAGAGAAATTGAAATATTGAGCCCTACAATTCCAACATCAGGATCATACTTTACCCCTGGAATGTCGATGTGCTCACGTATTCCAAAAGAAACATTACCAAATTCATCAAATGATGAACTCTTAAGCTGACTTCCTTTAGCAGTAACTAGCCTTTTTATCAATTCAAGTGCGGGCTGTTTTCTTACAGTTACTGCAACTCCGATTGGTTCTCCCTTGTGTACTCCCCAGTCTCTTTGTGTATTTTTTGCAGCTCTTGGGTTTGGTTGTTGGCCTGATATTTGCAATAATGCACGTTTTGCTTTCTCTATTGGTTCTCCTGATTTTCCTACGCCCATATTCAATACTATTTTTGCAACTGTAATCTTTTTCATGTGGGATTCCATTTTTTGTGCCATATCTATCACTGTATTTGTATCACAGGTTTGTCCTTTCCAACTGCCATAACCAAGTCAGATGGAATTTCGATTTGTTTATCATCAATATCAACCAAGGCCCTTCGCGGTAATACGAATGTTCCCTCCTTGATTTCTGCTATTTTACCCACCTTTCCTACGTTTACACCGCTAGTTACAATAACTTGAGCTCCTTTTTCGAGTTTTATTACATCTAGAATCTTTGTTTCTGGCACTTGGACCAGACATGTATCACCGACATTAACTTTTGTGTCAGATATAAGATTTCTTCCATCATGAAAGCCTAGTTGTGTTTTTTTATCTTTAATTGTGACTTTTTTTGTTACCTTTAGCAGTTTTTTTGTTTTTTCAGACGCATTTATTGCAATTGGTTTTAAAATGGTCAAATCTTTTGGAACAAGACGGTATACTTTTGGCACCCCTTGTAGTTCTACTACATCCATAAGCCCAACGCCATGATGAAGCGACTTGCGGATAACTCCGTCCACTGTTATTTTTCCTCCATATATGACAGACTTTACTTCTCGGAGAGAAACGGCAAGCTTTAACGTATCACGTATAAATACAGCAGTAGGTATCGAGACATTTTTCTTGTGACCTCCTGGCTTTACGGTTACTACAAACCTCTTATCCTTTCTTGTAATTCCCCAGAAAAGTGGGGCCATTTGTCTTTTCAGTTTCTTGCTTCCAGATATGCTTACCATTATTTATCACTCTTTTTTGATTTTGGAGATTTTCGCTCTTTATCTGTCTTTGCAGTTTTTTCAACTGTCTTGGTTTCTTTTTGTTTTGGTTTTTGTTCTTTTATTTCCTCTTTTTTCTCCTTTGTTTGCTCTTTTGGTGTTTCTTTTGGTGTTTCTTTTGGCTTGGCAGTTTCTTTTTCTTCTACTGGTTTTGGTTTAGTCTTTGGTTTTTGTCCTTCAAGTCTGCTCTGCCTCCATTTGTCATCCAGATTCAGAGTAATTATCATTACGTTAGATGGATGAATGTAAATGTCCACGTTTCCTCCCTTGAGTTTTTCACGTTTTATTCCCTCGATTGCAATCCCACGTTTTCCAGTTGATACGTCAGTAACCTTTCCTTCAATACCTTTGAATTCTCCCCTGAGAACTTTGACGCTGTCACCATCTACCACTCTGGCACTTTTTTGGTGATGTTTTTCTTGCAGTTCGCTAGAAAGTGGAGCTGCTAGTTGTTTGCTAACTAGGTGCAGCGGTGCCACATATAACATCCTATGACGCATTTTAGATGGATTCATCTTATACCACCATTGATGCCAGATTTGCTATCCTTGGCCATTTTTCTGATGCTTCCACTGCAACCGGTCCCTTGATTTCTGTTCCTTTGATCTCGCCTTCAGGGGTAACAAGTACAGCTGCATTATCTTCGAATGTAACTCTAACTCCGCTTAATCTATGAACGGCATATTTTTGTCTAATTATCACTGCACCAAATACCTGGCCCCTTAGTTCACCTGGGCCTTTCTTGACTACAACGTTTACAAAGTCTCCCACCGCAGCTGACGGGTACCTGGCAACTCTGGTCTTTGTCTTTTGCACCATCACTATCTCCAAAATCTTTGCACCTGTGTTATCAGCACATACCACTTGTGCACCAAGAGGAAGGGCTCGTGTGATATATGGTCTGAATTCCTGTACACCTTTTGCAGAAACTGCACGACTCTTGGTTGATGCCATTATGATACGACCTCCACTACTACAAACGATACGCTTTTTGATATTGGTCTACATTCTGCAGTTAACACAATATCTCCCTCTTTGAGATCAATGCAGAGCGGCCTATGAGCATGAATCTTACTTTGACTACGAGCATATCTTTTGTATTTTGGTACAAACTTAGGAGTCTCCTGTTGCACTACAACCATTTTAGGAGCCTTTGCACTCACTACTTTTCCTTGAATGAGTTTGCCTCGTATGCTCAGAGTACCGTGAAATGGACAATCGCCATCTTTGCATTCTGATTTTGGAGCTGCAACTTGAAGTCCGATATTTCTAGTCATGCCTTCACTCCCATCCTTTCGTATGGCCTTTTGACTAATTTAGTTCCATCTATTTCAGTTTGGTCATTGTTAAAACTGAACTTCCAGCGTGCAGTATCTTTTGGGATTTTTTTTTTGCCTTTTAGAGTATCTAGTGTAAACATGAATTTGGTTTCATCTACAACTTTTCCAGCAAGACCGATTATCTGTTTGTTGTTTGATTCTACAATTTGTGCTTGCAATCCAATTAGCTCATGCGATGCGATGTTTTCTTTTGTTATCATTTTTTCTTCAGCTCGTTTAATCTAGTCAGCACTCGTGCAATATCTCTTCTCATTGGCTTTACTTTACCGCTATCTTTTCTTAGCGTTCCTTTAGATGATTCAATCCTTAGCTTTGTTAATTCAGAACGCAGCTGATCCAGTCTATCTTTGAGGTCAGTTTCGTTAAACGCACGTACTGTTTTCATCTTCAGCCTAGTCATTACTTGAGCTCCTCCTCAACTTCATCATAGGTTTCAACTTTTTCAATGAGTTTTTCTTCTATTTCTATTTCCTCACTTTCTGTACTAGGCTTTGTTGGATCAATTTGAGATTCGTCTATTATTTCAACTTCAGCAGTTTCTTTTTCTTCTACCGGTATTTCCTTGACCACCTTTTCTACGACTTTTCTTACCTTTAATTCAAATTCTGGAATGTATTTCTCTTTTTTTGCAATTCGAATTCTAACACCAACAAGACCCATCTTGGTCTCCACATGGGCAATATCTTCAGACACTATAATTCCAGCCTGATACCCAGCACGTGGCAGAACGCCTTTGCTATGTTTTTCAAATGATGAGCGATCACCCCTAAGTTTTCCTGAAATTGTAATTTGTACACCCATTGCTCCTGCTTCCATGATTGTTTGCAGAGTCCACATGACTGCTCGTCTAAATGCAGTTCCTCTTGCAAGATGTTGTGACATCCTATTGCACATGACACTTGGTTCAAGTTCTGGACGAGCGATCTCAATTACTGAGATCTGCGGATTCTTAAGGGCAAAGTCAGTTTCTAAAACTTTTGTAAGATCTCTAATGCCACTTCCTTTTCTGCCAATGACAATTCCAGGCCTTGTTACGTGTAACCCAACTCTTGTACCTGTTGGAGTTTTTTGAATATCAACCTCTGAAAAACCTGACTCTTTGATTGCTTCTCGAAGATAATCTTTCAAGAGCATGAGTTTGTAGCTGTCTTGTATTACATTTTTTACTGATGACATGTCAAATTTCCTGAGCAACTAGCTCCACGTGTGTAAGAATATCTATTTTTGGTGTTGCCCTGCCCTGTGCACGTGGAATGAATCTTTCAATTTTTCGTCCTTTGTGAACTGTTGCATTTATTATCTTCAACCTGTCAAGATCCATTCCTCGGTATTCAGCATTTGATTCTAAATTATCAATCAGTCGCACAAACTCGTTTGCTGCCTTTTCTGGATATCTGCCTGACATTACACCTGTATCAGCCTTGTGTCCTACTTCGTTGTTGTATCTTCTAAACGGTACTGCTCGTTCTAAATTTATAACTGCCTGCAGATAGCTTCTTGCTTTTTCAATAGACATTCCTTTAATTGTAACTGCAATTTCACGGGCATGTTTGTGCGATATTGTCTTCTCCCTCAGAGAAGCTCTGACATGTCGCGTGTTATCATAATTTTGAAAAGAATAGCTAAAATGCATAAAAAATCACTTTAATGGCACATACAAGCTGGACCTTGATGCTCCTACACCAGGTGCTCCATGAACAACTCTTTTGTTAGTCATTATAAATTCGCCAAGATAATGCCCAACCATATCGGGTTTGATATCCACTGGCAGAAATTCCTTACCAGAATATATGCTAATGGTCAGGCCTACCATGTATGGTAAAACTATCACAGACCTTTGGTGTGTCTTGATAGGTGTTTTCAGTTTTCCTGCCTTTGCAAGTTTAGTTTCTTCAAGCAATTTTCTTTTATCATCAGTAATACCTCTTGTCAATGATCTTCTTGCTCGCGCAGGCAAAAGTTCGAATAACTTTTCAAGTGACAAACCTTGCAGTTGTTCTAGTGACATTCCACGATACTTGAATTCTCTAACCAATTGGCTCCACTCTTATCTGAGTTGATTCACGAAGGACCATATTATAGCATTCCTATCTTGGTTGCAAGATCTCTTGCCTTTTCTATTGTTGCAAATTTTACAAAAGCCTTCTTTCCATATACTGTTCTACATACGTTTATCCCCACTGGGACCTCGTTGTAAAGTACCTTTATCGCTTCCACTATCTTGGGTTTTGTGGTGTTTTCTTTTACTAGAAAACAAATTCTGCTCTCGTTTTCAACTAGCGCAAATGTCTTCTCAGTGATGTATGGCTTTAGTATAATGTGAATTGCTTCATCTACATTCATTGCATGATCACCATTAATTCAAGATGCGGGGATTTTAGTTTGGCAATCTCTTCTATTGCACTCTTTGAAAATGCCGTCAATCTTGCGGGTTTTGCTCCAGGGGCCAAGTTGATGACACTCAAATTTCTTGCTTCTACAACGTCTACTCCAGGTATTGAGCCACATGCTTTTGAAAGGTTCTTTGAATCCTTTACTACAAGCAGGACACTTTTGCCAACTTTGGTACTTCTTCCTCGCAATCGCGTTTTACCGGAACGACGTTTCAGTCTTCCTTCAAGCCTGGAGACATCTTGTGAGAGATGCAACGAGTCTAAGATCTTGTAGAGTTCTTTTGATTTTAATACGGATTCTATCTGGTCAGACAATACAATAGGGAAAGATTCAATCTTGTCAATCCTGTGGCCCCTAAGTTTTATGAGTGAAGCAGACGACGTCGCTGCAATTGCAGAACATAGTGCTAGCTTGTTTTCTTTTTTGTTCAATAATTTGTATATGACTTTTTCGACAACTGGCGGATGTGCTTGTCTGCCCTTGCGCACCATTGCAACACCACCACCTTGTCCCTGTCTTCCCCCTCCGCCGCCATGCATACGTGCAACTCTTGCTGCGTGATGTCCTGTGGGCGGGTTGTTTGATTCTGCAACTACATCCATACCAGCATTTGGGTATCTACCCTGTCTTTGAAAACTGTGAGACTCTAAATGCACATATGCTCGGTGAATAAGATCATTTCTTATCGGAGTGGAAAACACCAGTGGCAATTCTATTTCGCCATCTTTTGCACCAGAGATTGAAAGAACTTGGGACTTCATATCATTATCTCCAAAACCTTTGGCAGTGTGATCTTCGATACACGTTGTCTTGTCGGTGAGCGAAGCTTTACCAGTCTTCTATAGGTTCCTGGAATTGAACCGCGTAAAATAACATAGTCGCCTCGCACCACACCGAAATGTTTGAAGCCGCCTGAAGGATTAATTTTGTATTCATCGTTTTCTGAATTGCTCATTATCATGATTCTGTTATTGTATTGTGTTCTTTGATGAAATCCTTTTTGTCCAGCTCTTGGAACAGTATACATTATAGTTGATGGACTGATAGGACCAAGAGTACCTAGTGCTCTTACACTTTTTCTTGACTTGTGCTGTTTCTTTTTTACTCCCCATCTTGCAATAGGACCTTCAAATCCTTTTCCTTTTGTAATTGCTGCAACATCAACATCTGCACCCTTTTGAAAAACTTGATCAATCTTGACTTCTTTTCCCAAAAGTTCTTTTAGAAAAGCAAACTGTGCTTTAATGTCTCCGCCTTTTACAGCAATTTCAAAGACAAACGGTTTTTTTTGTTCAAGTCCGGCTCGGCTTGGCAATACCGATGTAACTGCAAAAAGCTGGTCGATGTGGACAAGTGCTTTTTCTGCCCTTTCGATTCCTTTTTCGTCATACTTTGTCTTGAACAGTCTTGACAATTCTTTTGGCAGATCCTTTGCATAAATATCAAAAAGTGAATCCAGACCATACCTATCCTTTGAGTATCCTCTAATTCCGATAATTACCATGGGTGGAGTAACAACTATTGTTCCAAGGCTAACAAGTTGCTTTCCAAAGTTGGGGGTTTTTTCTCTGTCATCTACACTTGCAACACGCATACATGCCGCCTTGAATCCAGCATATCCCTGCAACTTGGGCTGATCATCGTTGACCTCAGGCCAAGTGCGTATTCTCGCCTCCATGCTCTTCGCTCGAGATCTTGGCAAATATGCAAGGCTTCCCCTCCTTGGCTGGCTATGCTTCCTATGGCCCATTGATAAACGCTAAAAGTCGAGTACCCCATTATAAGTCTATTATTAGAAAATGCATCTTGTCATTATTTTTTTGTAAAACTTTGAGTTTTTATAAAAAATGCATAAGATTGATTGCAATAACTAGACTTCCAATAATAATGCCCACGATTCCCGCCATAATTGCAACTAGAAAAAAATTTTTCTTCAACAGATGCAATAACTATCATTCAATATTAAATTAGTTACGCGATAATATATTCAAGATCGCAAGTGTTCCAAGTATTGCTTCTTCTAGTCTGACTGTTTCAGTAGCTTGATCTGGAAAAAAGTTTAGGATCTGCGATTTTGGCACATTTCCCAAAGCCTTACCGAGGATCTCATGAATGCCCCTTTTTGGAGAGCCAAATACTAGAAGAACTTTCGAGTCTGAAATTTCTTGAAAGTATTTTTGAGTTTTATGTATGGGTTTGCCCTTTCTTGATGTAAATATAACAAAGGAATTCCAATTGGAAAGAACACTGCTAAGACTTGATGCTTCCTTGACTTCATAGCCCCAATATTGCGTGATCTCTTCTCGTCTGATCTGCTTTATGGAAAGATTTGGAAATCCTTCTTTGAATTGGACAGTAATTCTTTTTCCTTCTTCTTCAGTGCCATGATATTCAATGAATTTGTCAAATCCAACGTCTACATACTTTTGGCCTCTAGAAAAGACAACAACGCCATCACGGACATCTCCTGGTTTGATCTTTTTTGGATCAGGTGTTTGCACATGAGATGGAATTTTAAGAGGACTCAGGCTTCCTGCAAATCTAAGCTCGTCTGTTTTCCTATACATTGCTCTACGTAGGTACTGGGGGGTCTCAAGAAAACGCAATGTGGTGCGTAGCAGTGATCGGTCACGATCCCTGCCATCTGCCTCATGATATAGATAGATGGTGTCTACCCTAAATACAGAACAGGCTCGCCCAATCTCAGATATTTTTAATGCCTGACCCAGAGGCGACGGCTCTTCAATTAGTGAAGAATCTGGAATAGCTATTGAAACTTTCAATGTTTGAAATAACTTGGTTGCGCTATAAAATGCTAGATGCTACTTTTGCTGCCTTTTGGCAAAGTTTTCTTTGGCTTTAACGGCATACTTTTCAATATCTTGTTCAGTTACCTTTACCATGACCTTGGCGTCATTTAGAATGTGTGCCATCTTGATATGCTTTGTTCCTTCCTTGTCTTCACTTACAAGATATATCGATTCAATTGCCAGTGCTGCAGCATCTTCAAGTGACAATTCATTTTTGTAGTATTTTTCAAGATATTCTGTTACTTGTTCTGATCCCGCACCGATTGCAACAGCGTCATATGAAATGTAAGTACCACTTGGATCAGTGAGGAAAATTGTGCTTCCGCTTTTGTCAATGCCTGCAATTATCAGCGCGACACCAAATGGCCTCACTCCAGCATATTGGGTAAATTGTTGGCACTGATCAGCCAAGTGTTTTGCAACAGACTCTACCTCTATTGGTTCATCATATATCATCCTGTTACTTTGTGAAAAGAATCGCGCGTTATCTACTTGAGATCTTGCGTCTGGGATATATCCTGCGGCTGCTACACCTATGTGATCATCGACTTGAAATATTTTTTGAGTAACATCTGAGTTTTGTAGTTTTCTTGGTTTTTCTTCAACTGCCAGAACAAGTCCATCCTTGCTTTTGATTCCTACTGCAAGAGTTCCTCTGCGTACGGTTTCAATGGCATATTCGACTTGGTAAAGTCTACCATCTGGAGAAAACACGGTGATTGCTCTATCATAACCTGCTGCGGCTGGAAGCATTTCAAAATTCTTACCTTTGAAGGTTTAATTTAAGTTTATACAAGCAGTAGATCATGCGTTTTGAGATCCCTTTCCATGGTCATGAAAACATAAGATCACTTCATCCAAAAACAATTGAGATAACAACAGAGTCTCATCTTACTGTAAACGGAGACTGTATCGTTGGAGTGGGAGCAAGTGCTGGATGCAGCGACCTCCCAGAAAAAATGAAAGTGCTTTTGCAAAATTCAAAATCCAGTGTCAATTGCACAATCATGGTAAAAGACTTTGCATTCAAAGTAAAAGGCAGAGGAAACGACAAGCTTACTCTGACAAACCCTCACGATATCGTAATTAGAAAAAGCTCTTTTACCTGCCCTAGGACCATGGCTACCAATTGCGATACGGCCTCAGATGATATCCCAAGACAGATTATAATGGCACTACAAAACCCTGAAACTAGAGGAATTTTTTCAATAGAGGTTACCTGACTATTTTTGAATTATTGAGCCGTTTTCTTCAAATACTTTGGCCATTGCCCGGTTTACAATTTCAACCAAAATGTATTCTTCGTAATGGGGCTCGGAATTATTTTTTGAGCTTTTTTTCTTCATTTTTGAGCCTGCACTCTGTGCTATGTTTTTGATTATTTTTTCTAGTTTGACAGATGCATCAGTGATTGTTTTAGAAAATTCATTTTCAAAATTTGGCGGAAGTGTGTGTCCAAAAACCCTTACTGATGTCCCATAGTACTTTAGGACCGCACCGCGGATCTCTTGCATCTTGACTATTTCGACCAGTCCGGCTTCCTTTAGGACATCGATGTGATGCCTTATTGTAGTAGTAGCTTTTTTGCATCCTTCTTTGTGTAACTCTACCACAATCTGCTCTGTTGAAAGTTGCTTGTGGTACAGTATTTGTAGAATCCTGACTCGCGCATCGTCATCAAGTGCTCTGGCTTGTCCGGTACTTGTGGCAAGAATTTTATTTATTTTGATTTCTTTTTGTAGTAAAGTAGACATTTCCTAATTTCAGTTTTAATACAGCCTAAAAGATCACGAGATCATATTTTTTTGTCCATTACGTGATTTTTTTTCACGTTACAATAATTGTAAAAAAGATTCTAGCCTTTTCTTTTTGTTATGATATATATCATAACATAATTATAATACTTATAACATAATTATAATACTTATAACATTATGATATATTTACTATCATTACTAAATATATAGTAATATTATGATAAAACGGAAATTGGTAAATTTTTTGAAGTTTTTGGAAAAAAGGTTCTCCCCAGGGAAAAAACAGGCTCAGATGGGCAAGAGTTCGACCATGCCCTAAAACAAAATTCGAGTTAAAGTGGTGTTCCAGTAATGCGCGCGTATGATGTTAGGTATCTAGAAGACATTTCATTGCACAGCTCTAGTGGAAGCTCTGGTGCAACAGGTTCCAAACCCTGCTTTCTTTCATCTTCAAACTTTTTTTGCAGACCGCGAGCTGCAAGCCAGTCACGCAATAGCTGCTTGTCGTAGCTTTCTTGTATCTTTCCCACGGCATACGATTCTTTTGGCCACATCCGGTATTCGTCAGGACCAATAGAGTCACCCAAAATAATCTCGTCTCCTAGCTTTCCAAACTCTAGTTTTAGATCAGCCAGTATGAATCCCGCCTTTTCTGCAATTTCGGACATGTTTTGGTAAATGCCAAGCGATGCCTTTTCTAGCCAGTCATATTCATCAGGGCTTGCAAGATTTCGTGCCAGTGCGTCGTCTCTAGTTATTGGAATATCATGGGTTTCAGACTTTGTTGTTGGATCAAAGACAGGTCTTGGCAATTTTGCAGCGATACTAGTATCTGCGCCCTCTGGAATTTTGGTCTGGTCTTCTTTCCATCTTTGGACCAGACTGCCATAAAAATATCCTCGGACAACGCATTCGATTGGAATCATGTTCATTTTTTTAACCACTAGCTTGTCCTTTGCCTCTGTTCCAACATAATGACTTTTGGTTGGCAGTTTTTTGAACCAAAACTCGGCAAACTTGCATAGTACCTCGCCCTTTCGTGGTATCGGTGTTGGAAACTTGACATCAAATGCGGAGACCCTGTCTGTAAAGTGAAATAGAACATGCTTGTCATCTAGTTCGTATATGTCCTTGACCTTGCCCGAACGTAAAAACCTCAATCAGGCGTCATTGAACTGACTTGGATTTAAACTGATATATTTTTATCCCAGTTCTAGGACATTGGGCTTGAGCATGTACACATTTTGGTTAGATTTGTAAGAGTCTTTTTGAAAACTGTATTAGGACGCTGGCAAATTAATGTGCGATCATTTTGCGTGAAACACAGAACAAAGATGCGTGATTCTTTTAAGAAAGATCATCTGCATCTTCTTTATGGAACAAAGGTTAACGTGTGCAAACCATTCCGATGAAGAGGTTGTTCTCGATCAAGTAGGATGGAATAATTTTAACTGCCCAAAATGTGGTAGCGACTATTCCATTGGAAGAAAGGTCGTAGTGTTAGATCCAAAACCTGTAGAAAGACGCGGATGAGTCTTATCAGATATGAACTCAAAATCATATTGCAGTCAAGTGAAACCAGAAGAATGTTGCGTCATTTTTTTAACTCTCAAACTGCATCTCAGAACATCTTTTGAAAAACTCTCCACTTTACAATAATTGTGGTTTTGTCAATCAGGTCTTTTGCATGTGACTACGTCTTGCCTTGGCTTGGTATCACAGGCAGGGTGGTTGTTGAGACCACGTTGCGTATTTGACGAATTTCTTTTGTGATTATTTTTTCAACTTGTTCCCTAGTTGAAACCTGAATTTTTACAAAAATATCATACTGTCCGTATGTGCCTGTTACCTCCTTTACTCCATCAATTTTCAAGATTTCATTTAGCACATCCATTTCATGACCCATCTTGCTTTTTACAAGAACAAATGCTAATTCCAATTTCTACTCTCCTTTGATTTCTGCTCTGCTCTTAAATGTGGGTTTTATTCCAAGCGTAGAATAATCGCCCGAGTAGCAGGTAAAACACATCGAACTGTGATCCATCCCTACTGCATTTGCAAGATTCTGAGAGTCGTTATAACCTAGAAAATCTGCACCGATTAGTTGTCTGACTTTTTCTGTAATCTCCTCTTCAGTGTAATTTTTTCCATCTCCCATAAATGTGACCAGCTCGTCTTGGGATGGAAAATCAATTCCTGCGTAGCATGGGAATTTTATCTGAGGAAAAGTGATAACCATGCTAATCTTTCTTGCACCTGCCCTTCGTAGTGCCTTGATTATCGCCTTTGAGCTTGTACCCCTTACAAGGCTGTCATCAACTACTACAACATGTTTGCCGCTAATTACCTGAGTTATGGGAATTATCCATCGGTTGATTTCAACTCTGTCGCTTTGATGTGGCTCGATAAAGCTGCGTAGTGGCCCCTTTCTGCTGTACCTATCCTTTAGCAATCCCTCTTCAAATGGAACTCCTAGCTCTTGTGCATAACCAAGTGCTGCAGGCCTTGCAGAGTCTGGAACTGGAACGACAATATCTGCATCCTTGATTGGGTATTTTCTTGCCAAAAATTGCCCAATCCTTTTTCTTGCCACATAGATGTTAGAGTTTTCCATGACACTTGATGGATGTGCAAAATAGGTAAACTCAAAAGAACAGTGAGCTGGTTTTTTTTCTTCAGAAAACATTTCATATTCAAGTCCCGCGTTACTGATTTTTACAAGCTCGCCAGGTTTTACGTCCCTGATAAGCTGTGCCCCCACTGCAGAAAGTGCCACAGATTCCGATGCCACGATGTAGGTGTTGTTGTCTTTTCTATAACCTATTACCATTGGCCTGAATCCCCTAGGATCACGCGCTGCGTATACGGCATTATCATCAGAGACAAAAGTAAAACAAAAAGATCCCACCATCTCATTTTTCAATATCGAGAGTGCACTGCCAAGTTTTCCATTTTCTGACATGAGCGAGACAAGTCGTTGTGCAGCAACAAGCGTATCACTTGCATTTTGCGGCGTAAATGTACATCCCCCAACCATACCTGCTAGCTCTGCAACGTTTGATATGGTACCATTATGGGCAACACACAAGTCTTTTACTTTTAATGGCTGCGCGTTTTCCAAGTTACTTTTCCCCATGGTAGAATACCTGACATGTCCTATGGCTGCAGGTGATGCGTAATCACGAGTAATCTTGTCAAACTCTGATACTGCAGAGGACACAAGGCCAATCTGTTTGTATGGTTGTTTTGTTGGAACTGCCACACCCCAGGCCTCTTGGCCTCTATGTTGGAGAGCACGTAACGCATCAATAACCATCGGTATGACATTTGCGCCATCCATGCTGAAAATTCCTACTACGCCACAGTTTTCCTTAACCATGACTGACCAATGCCCCCAACGAGTTTAACCATTTTTCTTGTGCCTTATCAACCATTACACTTGCAACCACTTTGGTTTTGTTCTTAAATGTGATACTGCGGCCTGTAAATTTGCCTATAATTTCATTTTGGACGCCCCTCTTTTCAAGCAAAGACTTTACTTTTTTTATCTTGGATGGATGGACAGTTAGCAAGAACCTGGAATGGGATTCTGAAAAGAGCAGCTCGTCATGACCTAGCTTCTCTGACGGCATTTTATCAAAAAAGACATGGCAGCCAATTTCACTTGTAATGCATGTCTCAGATATTGCCACTCCTAGTCCCCCCTTTGAGCAGTCGTGTACTGCCTTTACCAGATCTTGTGATATTGTTTCCAAGACTGCGTTTTGATTGGCTTTTGAGGACTTCATATCAACTACAGGGCATCTTCCCCCTGTGATATCATGAATGTACTCGTAATATTCCGAGCCTCCAAGTTCACCTTTTGTAAGGCCCACTAGAACAATCAAGTCACCCGTTTTGGCTTTTTGTGGCAGCAACGGCTTGTCTTCTATTAGGCCAAGCACCCCTATCAGAGGAGTTGGCTTGATTGGTCCATTATCTGTCTCGTTGTATAGGCTCACTTTACCTCCCACACATGGAATCTCAAAATATTTTGCATACTCTGCGATTCCTTCCACTGATTCTTTGAACGTCCAAAATATTTCAGGATCTTCTGGGTTTCCAAACTGCAGGTGATCAACCATTCCTATCGGAGTCGCGCCTGTGCAGATTACGTTTCTGCATGCCTCATCAAAGCAGCCAATCGCTCCCTGTCGCGGGTCAACGTAGCAGTGCTTTGAGTTACCATCTATCTTAATTGACAGAAATTTGCCATTGTCAAGTCTTAAAACCGATGCGTCTTTTCCAGGTTTGATAACAGTACGAATGCCAACTTCGTGGTCATATTGGGTATACACCCAATGCTTGCTTGCAATGTTTGGGTCCGATAGCATCGCAAGAATTGTATGAGATAGGTTTTTTGGCGTTCTTGGTTTTTCAATTAAAGACATGCTTTTCAAGTATTTTGGCACGCTTGAAGGCCTATCAAGTAGCGGGGCATTGGCAACCACGTCACTTGGCAATTTGGCCACCGTTTGTTTTTCAGATTTTACTTCCATCATGCCATCATCAGTCACCCTACCCACAACAGAGTATGATACTCGGAATTTTTCACAGATTTCTTTTAGAGTTGCAAGTTTTTCAGGAGATGTCACCACAAGCATCCGCTCCTGAGATTCAGAGACCATCAATTCAGTAGGCGACATGTTTTGTTCTCTTTTGTGAATCATGGACACATCAAGTTCGATACCAACTGATAGCGCGTCAGCTGTTTCTGAGATGGCACAAGAAAGTCCTCCTCCTCCCAAATCTTTCATGGCCTTGATGCAGTTTTGATCTCTGGCATTGAGTATTACCTCAATTACTAATTTTTCAATGAACGGGTCTGGAATTTGTACAGCAGAACGGTTCTCAGATTCTAACTTGTCAGATGCAAACTGTGACCCTCCCATGCCATCTCTGCCGGTAGAACCACCTATCAATACTAGAAAATCTCCCTTGTCGGCGCTGTTTTGTATCAGCCTCTCTTTTTTTCCAAATCCAACCGAGGCAACATCAACTAGTGCATAACTGGTAAAGCATCGGTCAAACTCTATCTCGCCACCAATAGTTGGTATCCCTAAACAATTTCCATAATCGGCAATTCCCCTTACGGCATTTTTAAAAAGCCATCTTGCATGAGTGTCATTTTCAATGTCGCCAAACCTGAGTCCATCTAAAATTGCAATAGGTCTTGTACCAGCTGACAGGATATCCCGTATTACCCCACCTACTCCTGTTGCAGCCCCGCCGTATGGCTCTACTGCAGAAGGATGATTGTGACTTTCAATGTGTACCGTGACAACATATCCGTCACCCACATCTAAAACTCCAGAATCATACCCTGGACCAGAGATAACCCTGGCGCCTTTGCGCGGAAGTATTCTGAGGTGTTTTTTGGATGACTTGTAAGAGCAGTGCTCGGACCATTCTGCTGCAATAATCTGCATCTCAACAGGATTTGGTTTTCTGCCTATCTTTTTTTCAAGATAGTCAGACTCCTGCGAAGTAAGGCTCATGAAGTAACACTCAATGTATTCAACAGCGACTTGAAGATTAGCGATGCTGGTTTGGCGTCCTTTGGATTGAGGATTTGCTCGGCTGATCTTTCTGGATGCGGCATCATGCCAACAACATTTCCTTCTTTGTTGGATATACCTGCAATCTGCATTGTTGCCCCATTGACATCTTCTGCATAAGTGAATACAATTTGATTATTCTTTTTCAGCAAGTGAAGCGTTTCTTTATCTGCATAATAGCGCCCTTCGCCGTTTGCCATTGCAATTGGAATTCTTTGGCCTAGTTTGAGTTTGTTTGTAAATGGTGTCTTGTTATTTTTAACAATTATCTCAGTCCATTTACAGATGTAGCTAAGTGATGTATTCTTCAAAAGCGCACCAGGCAAAAGACCACATTCTACCAATATTTGAAACCCGTTACAAACCCCCAAAATCGGCATGCCTTTTTCTGCCATCTTCTTTACTTCTACAATTACAGGGCTATGGGCAGCAATTACTCCGGCTCGGAGCCTGTCGCCATAAGAGAAACCTCCCGGCAGTACAATTGCGTCAATGTTCTTTGGCAGCTCATCTGTGTGCCACACAAGATGGGATTCGATCTTGAAGACATCGGCCAAGACATGATGCATGTCTCGATCGCAATTACTTCCAGGAAAAACGAGTACTGCAACCCTCACATGTACTCTTAGTTGCCAGCAATATTAATTCGAATCGCAAAAGATGTCTCGCTCAGGTCAAAAGATTTTTTCAATAAATGTATCAAAAAACTGATCGGCTTTTATCCGTCACTTGGAAAGAAAGTGAATCCTCTTAAAATTTGTCAGAGCGTTTTACCTTATACCCATTTATTATGCGGCCAACTTTCAATAAAAGATGATGTTGTTAAGGCTGATAGGACGTCCTGCTCCTGTAACTACTGCATTAATTATCATAAATTCTTTGATTTTTGCCTATGGCATGCTAAGCCAGTCACAGCAGCAGATCATCGTCCACTATGGATTTATTCCAAATGAGCTATTCCATGACAACAGCGCCCCGCTGTCTGACAGTCTCATGAGATTATTTACGTCGATGTTTGTTCACGCAAACATTGCACATATCGCATTCAATCTCTTTGCACTTGCATACATGGGAGGCTTTGCTGAGAGATCAATCGGGGTTCCCCGATTCATAGTGCTCTACATATTAGCAGGACTTGGAGGAGCGTTGCTTTACGGAGTTGTTGCGTCATACATACTACTAACTGGCGATAGCATTTTGATTGGTGCATCTGGGGCAATCTCCGGAGTTTTAGGAATATCAGCCGCAATGGGCGATATGCGAGGATATTACTGGCTTGCCATCCAAGTTTTTTTCGTCTTCATAGGCTCGTTTGCGTCAATTACCATCGCATTCATGGCCCACGTTGGAGGATTTCTCACAGGATTACTTTTGACAAAGGCCATGATAGAGCATGAACGTAGGAAAAGAAGATGGTATTCTGATACCTTTTCTACATAGATGTGCCAGATCATTAGTCAGGACATATCATGCAACCACAATTGTGTAACTAAAATACACTAGGAAACTGCAAAGCATGATCTTGGTAGGAGTTCATAGCTTTGCAGCCTCGTGGAAAACTAGGCGGTTTGCGTAATTAAGAAATACGTATACGGAGCAAATAACTGCAAACTAAATTGCGCGTGAAATATAATTTGTTTTGATTTTCATAATAATTTATTGATTTTGTAGATAAATTGCAACAAATCGTTTTTATTCTAATGCCATTTGGTACTAGCTATGGGTCTAGTCCGAGACATCATGGTCAACAATGTCATAACTATAGAACATGACAAGACGGCAAAAGATGTGGCAGTACTAATGGCAGAAAAAGGCATCAGTTCACTAGTAGTAGTAAAGGAAGGAATACCCATGGGATTGGTAACAGAAAGAGATCTTGTTCACAAGGTTTCAACTACAGACAAAAAAAGCTTGGATGTTCCGATCTCAGAGATAATGTCTCCAAACTTTAGATGGGTTGAACCTATGACATCAATCGAGGACGCCGTGCAGAAAATGACGAACAAAAACATACGAAGGCTGCTTGTTCTAGCAGATGGAAAGCTGGTAGGAATCATAACAGAGACAGACCTGGCACGATATCTTCGCAGCAAACTGCTCATAGATGGAGCCATGGAAGACGTTACTGCACTGAACAGAAAAGTCGTAAAAAACAGCTAGGCATCAAGAGTCTCAACTGAGACTTTGCTGACTAGAGGATTGTATATTCTAAATTCATTACACAGATCCATAACTTCCTTCTCGGCAAGATCTTTGTTCTTTGCATCTATCTGAAATCTTAGCATCTTGGCAGAGCGGATCTTCTTGACAGGTGTCTTTCTATCTTTCAAGATAAGATCATTTAGAATTGTACTGCCTTCAGGGTCGGAGATTTCTGGTTTATTCTCTATTATTACGTTGACCAAAAAAGCAGGCACACCGTTGCTAAAAAGATAAATAATTTAAGCCTTGACCAGAGGATTGCCATGGTGTCGTTTTTTGATCCTACAGAATACAAGATTAATTCAAAGGCCAACTGGAATATTGTTGCCCCGGATTACCACTACAACTGGGCCAACAAACATCAAGGCCCGTTCGAGTCTACTGCAAAAGTAGTCATCTGGCAGAGATAAACCCGTCAGACAAGGTATTGGACCTTGCATGCGGAACAGGTGCTGTATCATCTGAGATATTTTGCCGTCTTGGCAGTACTGGTCTGTTAGTTGGAATAGACATGTCAAGAACAGCTCTTGGTATCGCAAAAAAGACAATGGCTGGACCTAATGTGGATTTTTTTGAAATGGATGCAGAACACCTTGGGTTTGATTTTACGTTTGATAAAATATTGTGCCAGTACGGACTCATGTTTTTTCCAGACACTGCAAAAGTTCTGCAGACAGTTAGAAAAATTTTAAGACATGGGGGAAAGATTGTTTTTGCAGTTCATGGATTGGCAGAAGAGGTGCCATACTTTAGTAGCATAATGTCTTCCATTTTGAAGTACATACCAGACATTAGACCAAAAGGTGCACCCACAGTACACAGATTTGGTAGCAGCGACGACTTGAGAAAAGAGATTGAGGCGGCAGGATTTTCAGACATATCCATAACAAAACATGTTTTCAGCCATGAGGCAGGAACTTTTGATGAATACTGGCATGATTACATGAACTCTACTGCAAATTCCATTAGGCCTAAAATTGAGAGTGCTGAAGGTGATATCGTATCCAAGATAAAAAAAGATTCACGACAAAACGCAGAGCGCTACATAAAGGATGGAAAGATAATTTTTCCATGGATTGTACTTACAGTGTCGGCCTACAACAGATAACAGGATCAAAAACATCTATGCGATTTTTATTGCATGTGTCTTAAAATCGGAATCATACCAAATGGTTCTTGCTTCCCTATGCTTGACTGAAAATGCGTTAAATGCGACATGCCCAAAACTTTTGTTTGTAGTTGCGCCATGCCAGTGAAGTGTATTTTTTGGAATACAAACCATGTCACCAGTCTTTAAGACAAGTTTGGCGTCTTGTTTGATTTTAATATGTTTTCCTTGAATTGCACCCTTGAACAAAACAAGAATGCCTGTGCCTTGTGTTACAACCAGTGTTTGTTCCCCCTCATGATAATGGATTTTTGTTCTTGCGCCATTTTTGAAGGCAGCATAGTACACTTTTTGATCCGTGACACCTATGTTTTTTGAGATATCCCGTAAAATTGCATTGCCTAGAAAATATCTTCTTTTGGAAGCCAGAAGTGACTTGTTAGGTGACATCTTGTTAAAATTTTCTTTTTTCATTTTCTTGGTTTGGAATTGTATTATAATTAGTCGTTTCCTTTTGATTGTACTACAATTACTTTACAGAATAATTTTTTACATGTAGATCCTTTCGATAAATGAAATACAGGTACCACAAAAATTTAGGTCCTTGATTGTCTTTGTACCATGCAATAACATTTTAAACCACCCTCCAGATGCCATTACCTAGCGCCAATGTAGCTCAGCCTGGCTAGAGCATCTGACTTGTAATCAGAAGGTCGGGGGTCCAAATCCCCTCATTGGCTTTATATTTTATCACTGCCATACCTGCATGGACCTAAGAAGACAGGCACTAGTCGTAAAACTTGGAAAATTGAGTAGGTTAATAGCAGTCATGTATGAAATATTCTTAAAATGATAGCACGTGCCGATTTTGACAAGCTCTGCGAGAGAGTAATGGAAATTGATGCAAAGATAAGATTTGTCGGTATGATTAACCCGGACGGCAAACTAATCGGAGGTGGAATGAAAAGAGACGTCAAACCCATCGGGGATAAAAAGGATGACGAGTCACTCTACTGTGGTATCGTTACAAGAGCCAAGATGCGCCAAGGGTTTGACAGTGTACTTGGACGCGTTTCCTTTGCCATGTCATATCGAGAAAAAGTTGTAATCATGAGTTTTCCTGTCATGGACAATCTGCTTCTCTTGTCTGCAGAAAAAGAAATTGATTTATCTGCGACCCCCTTCAAGGTGCTAGATCTACTGCGCCACTGACTAGCTGTCTGCAGTTCAGAAAAGTGGGCAATGTTTCAAAAAACGGGTTTATTTTTCAGTTCCAGTTTGGCTCACAAAATAGACAAAGTTAAGTAATTCAGAGATTTGAGAAAAGTGTGGAAAGGGGGTACGTCTTGATCAATTGTGACATTGGTTCAGAAGAATACGTAGTAGAAGAGTTAAAGCTCATAAATCAAGTCAAAAACGCCCATGTGACTTTTGGCGCGTATGACGTGATAGCAGAACTACAGGCTCCAACTTCGGAGGAATTTGATAAGACGGTATCTCATAAGATTAGAAACATTTCAAGAGTTGAGAGCACCATGACGCTCAAAGTAACTGATTCAGGGTAGAATTGTGGACATTTCCCAAATTCAGATAGCTTTAAAAAAAGATAAACTGGCGAGTAACTAGTTGGAAAAAATAGATTACGAGGGCACCGTGTGGGCAATAAATCACGGCCTTCCCCAGCAATTACTTGATCACTGTGTCAAAAAGCTAGTAGATCACGGAATAAAAAAAGAAGATATTCAAATCACCGATGCACCTACCGACGTAAAAATTGGAACCATAGTAGTAGATGTATGGCCATACCATCTTGAAGTAGGGCGTGTCAGGACTACAAGAAATGATTCATACATCAGCGGCAGCGTAATGGTAATCGAGCTAAAAACAGACCCGGAAGGAAATTACATAGGTTAGATAAATTAAGCTAAGACAGCAAACGATTTATTTCGTGTAACAATCTAGCCGATTTGTGAAGAAAAAACCTCATCCTGTCAATCCCAAAAGACGTTTACACATTGCAATCATAATAGGCGTTATTGTAATAGCTGCAGTGATTGCCGTCAATTATTATTTGGACCAGGCAAACATAACAGGACAAAGATTTGGCAATAACTTGGCATCTATTCAAATTGAATTAAAAAATGCAACCATTAGTTTTGACGCCAATCTCACAATGTATGAGAAGGGCCAGATATCAAAAGAGCGGATGTTGAACATAACAGATACGCACATTGCAGAGATGCAGAACATCCTAACCAAGTATGACAGTTTGAACCCGCCTGAACCCTTTGTCGCTTCATTTCAGCTCTTCAAATTATCAACACAGACACAGCTAGAAAGTGACAACCTCCTAAAAGAATGGGTTCAGACAGGAGACAATTCAACTAGAGCAAAATCAGACCAGCTACTGCAACAATCGTTCCAGTACGAGATGAGTGCACTCCAGTCTTTTAACAATGCAAAATCAGGCACGTCATAGTAGACCATATGCTACAATCAAGTCCAGAACCTTTCCAATCTCATTTTGTATGGCATTTTTTTCAAGTTCCAGCGGAGATGAAAATACCAGATCAAATGTAATGCTTAGCATGTCATGATCTGTGTGAGATATCGTAATCTTGTGTTGCCTTATATTGTTACTAGCGATAAAATTGGCCCATACCATAACGCGTTTTTTTACGTCATCTAGTTGTTTTATTATATATTCAAAATGCATCTCTCTGTCTTCTCCAAAGATTCCAAATTTTACCATTGGAACCATTAGGTATCCGCTTTTGACTGTTTCATGACGCTTGTGCATTTGTTCTATTACTTCGTCTATCTTTTCTTCAGGATAGATGGCACCGTATTCAGGAGCAAAGTAGCCAGCTACATTTTTTCTTTTGTCGTATATTTTATAATAATGACTGTCTCGCTCTACTTTCCACATTATACTTACCTAAAAACTACTTCTTGATTAGGATATGGAAACGGTGTTAAGGCACTTGCCACAAAAGTAACTCTTGCCTGTATTGAACATAGTAGAGCTTTTACACTGCGGACATTCCCTATCGATACGATTAATTTCAATCGGCACAAGTTATCACCATTGTTTTTCTACAAAAGAAATGAGGTCAAATTATTTTTGCAAATACTCTAAAATCTCACCTTAATTTACCTACATTAAACATTATAAAGAATAAGACTCAACTCTAGTTTGTGATTTCTGAA
Organism: Nitrosotalea sp.; assembly: GCA_050749325.1. Lineage (GTDB taxonomy): Archaea > Thermoproteota > Nitrososphaeria > Nitrososphaerales > Nitrosopumilaceae > Nitrosotalea. The sequence continues at coordinate 23,328 of JBOGRA010000004.1, forward strand.
GCAACCAAGAGCTTTATCGACAGTCTGGTTGATTATTACATAAGCGAGGCCTCGTCATACAAACAGATAGCAAAGTCGTATGCCGACGAGGTAGGCGATGTTTCGGCCGGTGCATTTGGCATCATAGTTGGTTCCATTTATTCTGCATTCATACAATCGTATGCCAACCAGCAACAAAAACCATCTTTAGAGGACATGCAAGCATTCACACAATTAATTAAAAAAAGAGCGGCACAGATAAAACGAAGTATACTTGATGCAGAGTCTTGAACGCATTGAAAATGGTAACAAAACAACATTTTACCAAGTAATCATTTAGAGCTTTTTAATACGCCGACAAGAAGATGCTAATTAGTTGAGCCAAAAAGCTTGTGCACTATTTTGCTGCATGCTACTTGCAATATCTATACTAGGAGTTATTGGCAATCCTTTAATGCAGAGCCAGTTTCAAGCAGTAAAATTAGCATTTGCACAACAATCTAGTGATGCCTCAAACCTCCAATCTTCCAATTATACAGTTCCCACATCTGTACCATATTGGATTAAAAACAATACTGGTTTGTGGGCACAAGGAAATCTTACAGATTCGCAATTTGTTTTAGGAATACGGTACCTTGATGCAAATGGCATTGTGTTGCTTCCTCATGGATATAATGTCGCTCTACAAAAGCCCATTCCAGCATGGATAAAAATTGTTGCCAGTTGGTGGGCAAATGGAAGTATTTCGGACTATGAGTTTCTCTCAGACATACAATATTTGGTTTACAGCGATATTATCAATCTCAAGTCTACAGGAAATCAGACCACAGAGCAGGACTCTGACCTGTTAAAGGACAATTTCCAAAAAGACAAGATCAAAATAGACAACATGACACTTGATGTCCAAGTTGCAGATACACCAGGCAGTATGACAGAAGGGCTGCAATTCCAGCAACAGCTGCCATTCAGTCAGGGAATGATCTTCATATTCCCGCAACCACAGGTAGTTGGAATGTGGATGAAAGACATGCAGTTTCCTCTAGACATGATTTGGTTTGACAGCAATGGCAATGTAGTTGACATTGAAAAAAACTTGGCCCCCTGCAGTGACAATTCCACGTGTACAGTGTACGATGGCCAAATGCAAAATACAAAATATGTTTTAGAAGTCACGGGTGGCTTTGCAGATAAATTCAACATAACTCAAAATTCCCGATTGGTTCTTTTACAAAACTAGATCGGTTACTTGGGAATATTCAAATTAGCCTTTTGGTGCCATGTGAAAGATTTTTTCTGGTTTGACCTTGAGTATGATTCGTTTCTCTGACGGTGAACGAAGCGGATACTTGTCAACATCTAGATATTTTTTTGCAAGCTTGTCAATATGTTCGTCCGCGCCCATGTTTGTTTGTTCAATAACCTTTCCACGAACTGTCACGGTGTTATACGGATTGTTTTGATCAACTATAGATATTGCAACACGAGGATCTCTTGATACGTTCTTATGCTTGACCCTTCCTTCTGCCGTATTTATCAGAATAATACCATCTTCAATATCAATCCATGTTGGAGTAATCTGTGGTGAACCATCTTTTGAGATTGTGGCAACAGGCAAAATTTTTTCCTCTGAACATCTCTGACACACCATCTGTCATTGTTCTTTCTATCTGGTAACTCAAACAAATTATCTTAGCCTTTGTTATATTTAAGATGGTCATTTTCACTTGTATAATCTGCAAACTCGTGCAGGTGCAAAAATATGTTCAAAAAAGATATTGTTAGAACTTCACACATCCATGATAGATTAACAGCATTTGCAAGTTATGTACAGGTTACATTTCAGATGACTCAAACTATCACATACAGATAAATCCTGACGCCTTGAACCATAGTTCATGTCTGAGATAGTGCCGTACCAGATCCAACAACTAGTTGACAATGGACAGACAGTACAGCTTGCCCTTGTAGAAGACGTGCAAACAGAGCCGGTTTCACAAAAGCAACTAATGCTAGAGGCAATCAATAAAAAATTAGACCCAGAATTAAAAGACCAGATTCTTCCATTTCTAGAGGCAATACTCCAGTCCCAGCCCACCATTGCAATCAAGAGCTATGCCCAGACTACCATAACAATAAACATGCCAAAGCGTAGATATGAAAAGATGGGCAGCCCTCAAGTAGGACAGAGATTAGAAATCAACATTAAAAAGATCTAAAGAAGCTTCTCAACTTCCTCTATTGTATCTAGCGGCAACGAACATGCAAAATCCTTGCAGACATAGACTCGGGTTTTATCTTTGACAAACTCTTTTCCTGCAAAAAACGGCAGATGTTGTAGGTCCTTTAGGTTCTCTTCGCTATTAATTTCCTCAAGTATTGACTCTGGAAGAAACCTCTTTTCAAGCCAAGTGCATAGCTCTTCGTTGGCATAGTTTATCATGGTAACCTCAATTGGTTTTTTTAGATACATGTAGATCACATTTAGGAGTTGGCCGAACCCAAATGGGTTTTCTGCAGCCATGGTAGAAAGCGATTCCATTATCTCAAATGAGGCATCAAGATACCTCTTGTCTTGGGTAAGATGATATAGCCTCAACAGAGCTCCTGCTGCAACAGAATTTCCAGAGGGAAGGGACAGGTCATAGATGTTCTTCGTACGTATGATTAGCTTTTCATGATTGTCTGCAGTAAAAAAGAAATTCTTTTCATCTTCATCCCAAAAGTGTTCCAGTAGATAATCTGCATAATATGTGGCAAGGTCAAGGTATTTCTTTGTGGGTTTTGCTTCAAAATAATCAAGCAGTGCACTTACAAAGTACGCATAATCGTCAAGATATGCTCCAAGTTTTGCTTGCCCGTCTTTGTAGGTGTGAAGCAGTTCTCCATTTTTTACCATTTTTTCTTCTATAAACTTGATACAGTTTTCTGCGGCCTTGAAAAAATTAGGATCTCTTGTAACTCTGTACCCCCGTAGAAATCCTGTTATCATAAGGCCATTCCAACTAGTGAGGATCTTTTCGTCTCTGCCAGGCGGCACTCGTTTGTTTCTTGCGTCCAAAAGCTTTTTCTTGCTTTTCTCTATGATGTCTTGAGCTTCAGATTCAGTCTTGCCAAATTGAAATGCGACAGAAGAGATGTTTATGTTGTTATGCAATATGTTATGGCCTTCAAAGTTTCCTCCATCTACAACATCATAGTACAGACAAAACAGATCAGAGTCGCTTCCAAGTATTTCTCTAATCTCATTTTTTTTCCAAACATAGTGTTTTCCTTCTTCACCTTCCGAGTCGGCATCCTGTGCAGAGTAGAATCCCCCGTCATGGGATGTCATTTCCTTCAAAACATACCCCAATGTACGATTTATTACATCAAGATATTTTTCGTCTCGTGTTACCTGATAGGCCTCAACATATACAACTGGCAGCAACGCATTATCATATAACATCTTTTCAAAATGTGGTACAAGCCATCTAGAGTCTGTGGAATATCTGTGAAACCCTCCCGCGATTTGATCATATATGCCTCCATTTGCCATTTTTGTCAGAGTTTTCAGCGTGAACTCCTGAAACTTTGATATTCCGGAGAGCTTGGAGTATCGCAACATAAATGACAGGTTTGCAGCGTTTGGAAATTTTGGCGCACTGCCAAATCCCCCATTGGTTGGGTCTCCAAGTGAAAGCAAGTTTACAGCTGCCTCATCAAGTATAGATTTGTCCAGTTTTGAAGGCATGGATATAGACTCGGTTTTTTGCAACGAGTTGACGGCGTTCTCCGCTGCTACTTCGACGTCATGGGGTTTTTCCTTCCAAGATTGTGCAAGCTGTCTTATGATGCTTCCAAATCCAGGCCTTCCATAGCTGTCAAGCGGTGGAAAATAAGTTCCAACATAAAATGGCCTCTGGTCAGGCGTAAGAAATACGCTAAGAGGCCAGCCGCCACTGCCTGTAACTAGCTGACACACTTTTTGATATATATCGTCAATGTCTGGTCTCTCCTCCCTATCGACTTTGATATTGACAAAGTTCTCGTTCATTACCTGAGCAATCTCTTGGTTTTCAAAAGACTCGTGTGCCATAACATGGCACCAATGACATGCACTATACCCTACACTGAGAAAGATGGGTTTGTTCTCATCCTTTGCTTTCTTTAGTGCTTCATCACACCATGGATACCATTTTACTGGATTGTGAGCGTGCTGCAAAAGATACGGGCTTGATTCATGAATCAACTTGTTTGGTTCCATGATACATATAATTGAAAATGACTATATTGTTCTATCTGATTTTCTGGGTAGTGTATTTTTTCAAATATTAAATAACGGTACAAATTCTTTCAGTTATGAACTGCAAGCGCTGTCATCATACTGATGCCATCCATGAGCCTTCAAGTGAGAGTCGTTCGTTTCTAAAGATAGGCAAATGCCTAATACCGAATTGTTCGTGCAAACAATATCTTGATCCCATAGACGAGATTGATGAAGAACTAGTCTAGTCTTTATTTTCCGGTGGCGTTAAGACCTACCGTTTCATTTAGGCTGATTGATTTTGATATTCCGGCAGTCATAGTTGCATTCATGGCAACTGTTGCAGTAGTTGTGTTCATTTCTGTTTTTGAAGTAGTTTGGTTAGATGCCATACTTGCAGTTTTATTTGCAGTGACAGTAGAAATGGCAGGGTTTGATAACATTACTGTAGTTTGGTTTGCAGCAACAGAGGTGACATTGGGATTAGGCGATATTATCACAGTTTGATTTGTTGCAGTAACTGCAGTCTTGTTTTCTGCAACAGTTACAGTCGGGTTAGATGTCACCTGCGATGGAGTAACAGCTGTTGCATTAGAACCGCCTGAGCTTGCAACTGGAGTTGTTTGATTTCCAGATGTTTGCGGTGCGCTAGGGGCCGCACTTGCTATATTTTTTAGTACCATGGTGTAATTTGTCACAGGCGTACTGGAATTTGTCACCATCATTAGATTGTCAGAAAAAGAAGGAGTAAAAATAAAAACTTTAACTTCTTGTCCTTGTATTTGATCTTGCTGTTGTGTCTCATAGCTTGTAGCGTTAGCAAGAGACTCCTCATGTGACCCCATTGTAAGTTTTGCCCCCACAGCTAAATTGTAATTATCAAGGACCACATTATAACCAGTTGTTGGTGTCTGGAGAAACACTTCGGCACCTGCCATTTGTTTTAGGTTATAATCTTGGGTGCCGTTAAAGATTAGAACCTGCAGTGTCGACCCAGGATTTTGTGCCTCATCTTGGGATTGGAGTTGTTGCGCAGCATCAAGTGTAGATGCACTATCTAACAGATCTAGTTTTGCACCTACTGGTTGTGAAACATCAAAAAGAACAATGTTGTAACCTGATTTTGGTGTCATGGCATCCACTTCTTGTAAAGCCATTATGTTAGACGAGAAATGATAATTATCACTTAGATTCCATGAAAGCAGCCCAATTATCACCAGAGATACCGAAATTACTATCATAGAATAACCCACTTTTCTGTAGTTATGGGGATTTTTGTCTTTTAGAACAGGTTTTGGTTTGTCTGCAGGATCATTTGACAGTGACATTTGTTGTCCAAAAAATAGGTGCTGAATTTAATCTTTTATTAATTGCATGATCTTGTCAAATATTAAAACATGACAAGACGGTTTGCCATGAAGCTACTATCCAGAATTGAAGCTTTTTTCCATTTTGAAGAGTTGAAGTGTGAGTAGATCTATTGCTTTTTTTAGGTGTTCAAATTCATCCACAAGATGTTTTTGATTTTCAAATATGCCTTTTAGAACACCTGCCATAGATTTTTGATATTTATCATCAGATGAAGCCTCAAGTGCATTAAGTCTTGATTCCAGGATATCCAAGTCCTTTTGCATTTTCTCACCATGCGACTTTTCCACAGTTAGACTCGGCTTGCGTCGTATATGAAGATAAAGTTAAAAGTTGATGAAATGTGCAAAAAATTGTGATTGAAGAAAAACTTGGCTTACTAAATATTTCGCTTCCAACTCCACCCAAACCGGCTGGCTCGTATATTCCAGTTGTAAGAACAGGAAATCTTGTATTTGTCTCAGGCCAGATTCCAGTAAAAGATGGCAAGGTAGAATTTCAGGGAAAAGTTCCTACAAATGTATCAATAGAGAGTGCACAGCAAGCTGCCAGACTTTGCATCATAAACGTCTTGGCACAACTCAAGGCAGAACTTGGAACCCTAGACAAGATTACAAGAATAGTGCGAGTGTCTGGATTTGTAAACAGTGCACAAGACTTTGTCGAACAGCCAAAGATAATCAATGCCGCCTCAGACTTGTTGTTTGAAATATTTGGAGACTGTGGAAAACATTCCAGAATCGCAGTTGGAGTTGCAAGCCTTCCGTTAAATTCTACTGTTGAGATAGACTTGATAGCCGAAGTCAGTTAAGCTTGGAATTGAATTTTTTTAGAAATTGAGAAATTTTTTCTTTTGGTATGACTGCACCGCATGCCTTGTCATGTCCACCACCTGATCCTCCAAGCTCGGTTGTCAGCTGGTTGATTATTCTGCCCAGATGCAATTTGCATGATCTTGAGCCGCGAATAGAAACAGCATAAATTCCCTTTTCTTCCCTGAATTTGTATGACACCCCAACGTCCTTTCCTGACATCCCCAATACGAAATTAACTACCATACTTGCGCCAGAATCTGTAACTTCCATGTAAGCCAAATTTTTCATTTTCTTCATGTTATCTTTTACCTTTTGAATTACCCCCGAAATTCTTTCTGCTTGTATGCGTGCAAACTCGAAAGTGTTTGGAATATCATGTGGGTATTTTAACTGACTTAGCTCATCTACAAGATACAACAGATAATCACCGTCCTTTTGATGGCTAACAATAGTAAAGGTAAGAACGGTCGCCTCAAGCAAGATAAACTGCCTGTCAAACCTTTGAAGCAGTTTAGAGCCAATAGGTCTGTCTTCCATGTAATCAGTGACTGCAGAGCAGGCAGCAATCAAGGAACTGTGGTCATTTAGCTTGGACTTGAATGCGTTATAGACCTGTACTGTGGTGCATTCATTTACAGTGTGAATCAACTTGACTTTTAAGGACTGGATTTTTTTCTTGATGCCGTCTTCTAGATCATGGTGATCAATGTATGTCACTGAGACTCGTTTTTTCCTCAATGCCTTTAGGAGTTCGACAAATTGGTCTTGGTTTGTTTTGCTAAGACCCAAGTCACAGATGTATACCGTTTTTAGTGACTCGTCATTACGCAGTTGTTCAAGCTCTGTCATAAGACCAGGATAGTCCACAAGTCTTGTATCTCCTCCAAAGGCTTGTCTGATTAACGATGCGGCCCCTATTCCATCGGCGTCTTCTTTGTGAGAAATGCAGACAACCTTGGTTCTTGCCATAGAATTAACGGGTCAGGATACCCTCATTTAAATCAAAAACGATCTGATCTCAATAATTAACTCAAGCTACAAAAGTAGCTGGTTTTTTCATACTCATGTAGTTTTTGAACTCTGAAACCAAATTTCTGTGCTTGGTCCCATCTTGCAAAACCATACAATACATGTCATAAAACGAGATTCCAAGTAGTCTTGATTCCCTGTCAAGTTGTGATATTTCGTCCAAGATTTTCTGATCTCGCGTTTCCACCACGAAACTGTCGACTAGTTTTATGAAATCCTCTTCTAATTGGACCATTTTCATGCAATGCTTTAGAAATTTTGCTATATGCTACAGAGTTGCCAGATTAGACCAAGTGCTTAATTTTTCGCCATTTTTATCCTAGGCAGTAATATTTTTCCTGTGCAGACCAGATATGTTTGGTAGTAGATTTTTAATATACATTTGACGCAATATTGTTAGTGGAAACAAAGAACATAGGACTGCGTAACATCGAAGTCGCAGATACGAAAATTTGTGCAATAGATGGCATCAATGGAAAACTAATCTATCGAGGATACGACATTTTAGACCTAGTAAAAAAATCCAATTTTGAGGAAACTGCCTGCCTGCTCCTCAATGACGACCTTCCGACAGATAAGACTTTGGAAGATTTTGCAAGCAAATTGATTGAAGCAAGAGACGTCCCAGAAGGTATTGAAAAAAATCTAAAAAATCTTCCCAAGACAGCAAACCCTATGGATGTAATCCAGTCTCGCATATCGGAGTTAGCCATCTACGACAAGGAAAAAGGCGATGATCACAAGACCAATTACAACAGGGCAATAGATCTGATTTCAAAAATTCCAATAATCATAGCATATTGGGACAGAATTAGAAATGGTAAAGACATTATTCTGCCTTCAAAGGAGCTAGGCCACGCTGGAAATTTTCTATACATGTTAACTGGAAAGGAGCCAGATCCTGAGATTGCAAGAATTTTTGACATCTGCCTGATTTTACATGCAGAGCACAGTTTTAACGCATCTACCTTTGCTGCAAGAGAAGTAGCCTCAACTAGGGCACACATGTATGCCGCAGTCAGTGCTGCAATAGGGGCACTCAGTGGAGAGCTGCACGGTGGGGCAAACTTTCAGGTCATGAAGATGCTTTTAGATATCAAAACCGAGGACAGAGTAGAGTCCAAGATAAAAGAAAAACTTGCAAAAGGAGAAAGGATAATGGGAATGGGTCATGCCGTGTATAAGACATTTGATCCAAGAGCTGAAGTTTTAAGAGAACTTTCTCGCAGACTGTCAGAAAAGACTGGTCAACCATGGTACGAAATAACAAAAAAAGTAGAAGACGTGACAGAAGAAGAGATGAAAAAGGTAAAGGGATCAGATATTTTTCCAAACGTAGACCTTTACAGTGCATCAACATACTACATGTTAGGCATACCAATGGATCTTAACACACCAATCTTTGCAATTTCCAGAACCGCCGGATGGACTGCACATATAATTGAAGAAAAATTTGCCGAAGCCCAGCCAAAACCTATGCTTTATAGACCAAAGGCAGTGTATGTTGGAAAGTATTGTGGACCATCAGGTTGTGAATACGTACCTATTGAAAAAAGACAAACATCAGATCATACATAAATTGAAAATTGATTAAATGATTATTATACCGGCATACTACACTGGCAAGCTATGAGGGCATCGTTTGGCATCATCATCATAGTAGGATGCTTGCTCATGGGAGTGTTTGTCATGGCGGACTTTCTTATTCCACAAGTAATTTGCAAAACCATTCCGCCCGATAAAAGCGTCATGTTGTATGCAGGACAATACAATCCAAACGTGTTCGGCGATATTTGTTCAGCATTAACCTAGGCTATAAAAGAACAACCGTGCATCATGCACTATCTTTTTCTGGTATGGAACCATGTTTTGTGGAGTATTTTTAAAAAATTTTACTTTGCTGCTCTGAAAATCATGTTCAATTTTTCCCCTTAAAACTGTAGCAATAAAGACATGTGAGATATCATGCCTTGACAAGATCGGGTTTTCGTAAACTCCAAGAAATCTTTCAATTTTGATAGTTAGCCCAAGTTCTTCTTTTGCAACCCTTTTTGCAGCATCAGCTAACTTTTCGGTTTTAAAAACAACCCCTCCGGGAAGATTCCATTTGTTTCTATAGGGAGGAATTGTCCTTTTGGTCAAGATGAAAGAATTATCACTTCGTATAACAACATCTACTGTAGAATATGGAAAATACGATGAAAACCTGTCAAAAAGTTTCCTTGGAGATCTTTTGAACTTTTTTTCCACATGAGGAAATATCACTTGGCGGATCTTAAAGATTGTCTGGGATCAATTTTCATATATCTATATGATCACTAATTTAGATCTAGTTTCTTTTTGAAAGCCAGTCTTTTGCGCGCGTATCAATATCATGTCTGTGAAGAACGTGAAAAACCATCTCGTAGAAGGTGATTCCTCGCTTTTGAGCTTCACCGTCGATCCATTTTAGTCCTGCGGCAAGCTCTTGATCGTACTCTGAGAACTCTACCAACTCGTCGACCATATTTGTGAAAAACGAATTGGCTTCTAGCACGAACACAGATTTTTATTTTTGTTATTCAGTTGTATATTCAAAATATATAGACAATCGTATCAATTCTGTTGATTGATTTTACCTCGATCTTTTAATTAAACAGCAGCGTTACATACGTTTGAATCCAATCATATCTCAAATTGCTAAGATTGTATAATTGCAGATTGTCATTATGCCCAATCCTCATATAATGGATTTGGGAGTTTTAGATATTGATAAATGAAATTATAGTTTTTTTGGCAATAGCTGGAATCATTTTTTTTGGATTTGGCGGAGAGTTTTTCTTTCAAAAAACTAGAATTTCCTACTATTTGTTCTTGATTCTAATTGGCATAATGATGGGGCCAATCTTTCATGTTTTTCCAAGAGAACTAATGATTCCAGTACTGGGTCTCTTTTCTTCCTTTACACTAATCATGATCATGTTTTACAGCGGCATGGACATGAAGATACATGATGTCATCAGACATAGCGGTAGAACACTGATTCATGTTATAATATATGTAATTTCGAGCATATTCACAATAGGCCTATTTGGGCATTTTGTACTGGGATGGGATTTTGCACAATCCATGATCTTCGGCAGTATGGTTGGAGGAGAGACGACTGCGGCGGTAGTCATCCCACTTACACGTAATCTAAAATTGCATGATAGAACCATAACATTTCTTACACTTGAATCCACCATAAATACAATTTTTTCAATCGTGTTTTTTACAGCATTCCTAGACCTGTACAAACATGGTACCACCAGTTTGATAATACCACTGGTATCAATAGGAGAGAATTTTCTTTTTGGTATAGTCATAGGCATAGTATTTTCAACTTTATGGCTGTTTACTCTTAGATATCTTCGTGATCTCAAGTATACCTACGTCTTTACACTTGGGTTGCTATTTTTTACATATTCTATAACACAGATACTTCATGGAAATGGCATAATCGTAGTTTTGATATTTGGTTTATTCATCAGCAATGAGAAATCTGTTCTTACCTTCTTACGACAACAATTCACAATTAGCGACATGAGAGTGCACTTTACTAAATTCCAAAGCGAGATGTCTTTTTTGATGGAGACCTTTTTCTTTGTATTCTTAGGCCTGACGTTTTTGATTGATACACAGAAAATCCTAATAGATTTAGGAATAGGTTTGGCATGCGTATCAATATTGCTCATATTCAGATTTTTTGCAACCAAGGTGTCTACAAAAAATTCAGATCTTAGCAAGGATAGGAGTCTTATTTTGTTGATTTGTGCCCAGGGAATTGTGCCTGCTACCTTGTCTATAATTGCAGTAAACGAAGGTTTACCATTAGCAAATACATTTTTGAATTTGACAGTTTATGTCATCATAATAACAAACATAATAACTACGGTGGGAACTTTATGGATAACGAGAAAAACAGTAAAACAACGACAGGATGACAAACAAGATAAAACCTGATTTCTTACATTCTTGATGATCATCCCTTTCTCTCGGGTCATGTTTGTGGATTGATCTAATCAACAGAAAAAAAATTTAGTTGCAGTGTATTCCGACTTTTTAAATCAAATTGTGACGTAAATACAGTATGACGAGACTAATTTGTAGTGATTACGGATTTGAGTGTAGCTACCAAGTTGAGGGAGAGGACAAGGAGATACTAGAGAAATTTGGCAAACATTCTACTGAAAGACATTGGATAGAGTATTCCAAAGGTGCATTGAAACAGATTCTGCTTAGAAAACATCATCGTGAATCCCCCAAGTCTGGCATAATTTTGAACAAGCAAGAAATTCAAACAGTTATTTGCATTTTGGACTTGGTCTATAGTGCACACCCAATGTCGTTTTTTGAAGATTTGAGAATAGACCATAGAATGATACAACAAATGATACTCAAAATGTCTGAGGGAGTTAAATAAATGGCTACACAGATAAAGAAAATCCTCGTATCGATAGATGGCTCTAAAAAATCATTCAAGGGATTAGACATGGCAATTACAATAGCCAAACCATTCGGTGCAACTATAACTGGCCTTTGTGTAATTCCAGACGAACCGCCAATATACATGCCTGGCCTGTCAAGCTCTTTCAAACGAAAAATGGCTGAAGCGGCAAAAAAATTTCTTGAACGAGCAAAAAAGATTTCTCAAGACAGTGGGATTGAATTCAAGTACTATGTAGCGTATGGCTTACCAAGTGAATACGTATCAGAATTTGCAAATAACAGACCATTTGATTTAATTGTCGTAGGAGGACGCGGTCACAGTAGAATCAGGGAACTACTATTGGGAAGCGTTGCTCACTCTACAGTTCATAAATCAAGAATTCCGGTATTGGTGGTCAAATAAAACATGGCAAAAGCATACATCCTAGTAAACTGTGAGCCGGGCTCTGAAAAACAAGTAGTCGATGAATTGGTAGCTATTAACGGTGTAACACAAGCTCATGGTCTGCATGGAATCTACGATGTAGTGGCAGAGGTCGAAGCGCCATCGATACAAGAATTGAGAAAAATAATTATCAGGAAGATCAGAAAAATTCCTGCAATTTGTTTTACCAAAACCTTGTTTGGCGTAAGCGGAAAGAGATCTAGGTTTTAGCCTAGTGACAGATGTTGCATTTTAATGAATATTAAACATCTATTCTGAAAAGTTTCTTTGCATTATTGTGAATTGATAATATCTTCTTTTGATCATGATTGTAAGATATTACAAGACATTACACGTTTGTTTTCTTATTTTTTAGCAACACAGCCTGTTGCATTGTATTCCGACTTTTTAAATCAAATTGTGACGTAATTATATCATGAGAACAAGACACAATATCAGTTCAAAACAAACTGGCGTACTGCTGGGCGTATTAGCTCTAGTTGCCATTCTTGCAATACCTCAAGTAGCCTTTGCACAACAAGTCAGTAAGGGCCCGTCATCATTTGGTGTTGGACAGAAAGCAGGCATTCCTCTTGGACCTCCATACGGAACTGCACAACCAATGCACCAAGGCACATTTTATGCATTGATTGTAGGTATGGCCGCAATCATAGCAATCGGTGCAGGAACTGTACTATCAGTAAAGCACCTAAAAAATACGGCTTACATCCCAAAGTAACGAAAAAAAACGTTACACCAACTTTATTTTTTGATCAAGTAAAATTTAGAGATGAACTTGTTTTATCATAGCCAAATTTTTCATGTGACTATCTCCAAAACTTTGTTAAAATTCTTAAAGATCAAAGACACCACACGCCTACGACC
>JBOGRA010000005.1:0-34215 GCA_050749325.1 Nitrosotalea sp.
GGTTTAACCACTGGCAGATTGCTCCATTGTGGTTTAACCACAAACAGCATGTTGCACAGAAATTCAATCATTGGAAAAACATTCCGAGTAACCATGATGATTCTACGATGTACGTATTTCCAACATTAAACATGACGCTGACTGCAGATTACAAGTATGACCCAAACTCCAACTCTACCAAATGTATCCACCATCCAATGCATGACGCTGACCTAGGGAGACATTTGGACAAGCCGAGAAGATAGTCTCACAGGCTTTACGAACTTGACAAATACATAACCATTGCCTTGTTGGTAAAGAGATTCTATACTCATTTCATGGTGATTTGATTTGCTCATAAACTAATATCTCTCTAAATATTATCTCGATTTGCATAGAAATTTCTATAACATTTCTACTTGATACAAAGGTGTATCTGTAGCACGACGTATTGTTGTTCTGTCTTCAATTCACTAAATAATTTACTATAAGATTGGTCGCATTGTCATATAAACATTGAACTGGATTGTAGAACAATGAATAAAACACAGCTAATTTTTTGTAGCGTCGCAGTGATATCAGTGCTACTTATGCCATCGGTTCTAAACCCAGTAGTAGCTGATATACAAGTTGGACCAACATCGATTTCACCAAATCTTGTTCCACAAATAATTCCTGGAACCACCACTACAATTATTCCAAACATCCCCAACTTGGGCATAGCCTCATTAGCGCTTCCTAACCTGAGCTTGTATTCTATAAAGCAAACAGAGTCTGGCCTTATCGCATCTGATTCGCTAACTAACGAGACCAAGACGCAACAACAATTACAGGCAAGTCATGGATACTGGACATATGGAGGAGATGCACCAAATGAGAATGCACCATACGACGTTTTCAAAGACCATCAAGGACTGCACATTGGTGCGCAAGCCGCACCTGATGGAAGTTGGGCAGGATACTATGCAGAAGGCAAAAACGCCAACGGCCAAGTGTTTCATGCAATCATAACCACTCCAGTAAGTGTTGTATCAAACATGACAAACCCACAGTGGTACGAGAACGGATTGTATGTACAAAGGGCTACACTGCCAGTAAACTATGTGACCTGTTTCTCATTAACAGGTGCATGGGGTACCGAGTGGGCAGTGGCCTCTGTAACAGGCAATGATAACCAGGTAACTCAGGAAAATGTATTGTGGACTGATACCAGCGCAAACCAACCTCTCACTAGAGACTGCACCATAATCACAAACGGCGATAACTATCTCAAGGTATACCTAGATGGAAACATGGTATACACAAGCAATAACTTGAACCTGCAGATGCCTGAACCATTCAATGCATACCTGGAACCCCACTCGTCATGTTCTTCATCAACTTTATCTTGAAATTCTGGTGTTGAAGATTTTGGTTTATTTGCCACCATATTATTATGTTATCTTGAGAAAAAATTAAATCAGTAGACTAAGAATTGACTAGAAATATCATACATGGTATTTCAAATTCATCGAAACAATTTGTAACACTGTGAATAGTTTCATATTATGTCTAAAACACAATTATTACATTATGTTTAGATCCTCTTATCTTGAACTGATATTATGTAATGTTATTACAGTTACATATAATGAAATAATGTTCTGTATCAAGATTTCATCTGCTGCTATGACAAATGAAGTTATGGAATATCAAGATAAAATGATCTTTTGTTTATAATTGAAACACAATTATTAATTGCAGAATTGTTTTTCAAGATGAACTAAAAATAGCAAATGTGCCTAATGATTTTATACTATGATTTCAACCATCTGTCATGAAAGATGATCTTATCCAGCAAGTGCTATTTAATCACGATTCTAGTACCGCGCTTAATTTCAAAGATCATTTGGCAAATTTACAGAAAGAGCTTTCACAGTTTGGTTTTACTCCAAACCTATCAAAAGTGTACATATATCTTGGAAAATATGGTGGTGCTAAAACGGCATTTGATATAGCCAGGGCATTGAAGATTCCTCGCACTGAAACCTATAATCTGCTGAAGATACTTGTGAACAAAGGCATTGTCTATTCTATCATGCAACATCCAATGCGGTTCATTGCGTTGCCACTTGATAAAGCAATATGGAATCTGGTAACTGTGGAAAAACAACGAGTAAATAGCCTAGAACAAAATGGAAAGAATTTGATCAGTCTGTGGAACATGATACCTGATTTTATGAATGAAAGTACAACTGATAACAATGACAAGTTCCAAATTCTGGAAGGTACCAACCAAATTCACACAAAAGTGTGTGAAATAATAAAAAATTCTAAGGAAATTAAGATGTTGGGGTCAGAAAAAGATCTAATGAAATTTTATCATTCAGATGTATTTGCTATACTTGACAAAACTCCAAAGGAATTGAAATTACTTGTATCTAACACTGCAGTAATAAGTAATGTTATTAAGGAATTCAAAAACACGCAAATTAAAATAACACCAGATGACATACATAGTAACCTATTTTTTGTGGTAAATGACGGTGACCTATTGTTTTACATAAGAAATCCCAGTGATCATCATCTAAGAACAATTGCATTTTGGAGTAATTCAATTCCATTGATATACTCCATTATGATGCTTTTTGATCTAATTTGGTCAAAATCTAAATGATCAATCATCAAAACAGTGAAAAATGCAAAAATAGATAGTATGATGTGCAATAGAATGGAAACTATATCATCTAAACAAAATTATCTAGGGTTTTTTTATAGTACTTTTTATGCAAATTAAGATAAACCATCCCATGAATTTACTAGTGATCTACAGTTGGATGAAAATGATATGCCTTTGATTTATGAAAGACTCAAGTTGCAACAAAAAATACTTGAAGAGATTCTTCTTGATGTATTATTAAAGAAAGAAGAGATATCTAAGAAAACTTGATCCTAAATGTTTAACTGCGGTTTGCATATCTGCGCATGTATCATTAACGTGTTCCCAATCAAGTGATAGGCTGAAAATAACCAAGTAGAAATCTACTAGTAGATTCGTACAATGATCTTTTATTCTTAATTGCGAATATTATATGTGTGCTGGCGTACATCGATTCTAACCGAGCAGTTGAGATAGCTGTAAAATTCTTTGAACAATATAACTCAGGTGTGGTTGTAGACAATGTGACATTTAATGGAACGCTATGGACGGTTTACATATCATTTGGACTGATTAACAAAAAAAATAAACAAGTAAAAATTGATGCAATAACTGGAACAATACTGGAATACTCTTCAATCGAACGTGAAAAAAATGATCAATGATATGCACTTAACAAATGCCATGTGTTCAGACAACGAGAAAGATATGGTGGATTCAAAGACATTGGAGATTTCAGAAAAAACTAGAGCAGTAATTAGAAAATCAATTGATCAAAAATATAGGATAAGAATCTAATGCAAACTACAACTGGAATTCTTCAAACCAAAAAGAAAAGAACTATAGTGTTTGAAAATAGTTCAGACTGGGTAAAAAATATACTGACAGAAAACAACGAGTGCCTAGCGTTATCATTATCTGTAATTGGAAAACCCCTGATAATACATAATGTAGGCAAATTGATTTCAGAAAACCGATCTATTGATCATATACTTTTACCACGTGGATTTACTCATACTGCAGATTTACTTCAAGCAAAATTCCCTAACATACAAATTGACGAATATGGAGATGAAACTAACTTTTTCTTCAATTCGCATGAGTACTTGAGGATTCCACTCAATTCTGCTGTAATAGATTCAAATTTTACTGAGCATGTTATAAAACCAATTATTTATCCTTGGGATGTTTTGAAGATCATACTAGAAATCCTAGAAACAGAAGTCAAAGAGACGCATGTTTCTAAAGATGCATCAATTGCAGACTCGACAATTCTCAAAGGTCCATGTATGATAGATGATGGTGTATCAATTGACGATTTTAATAAAATAGTAGGGCCAATCTATATAGGAAAAAATTCCAGGATTGGCACAGGGAACCTAATTCGAAATTGTTCAATCGAAAATAATTCTAGTATAGGGTTTGGTTGTGAAATAGGCAGGTCAATTCTAATCGGTAAAAACAAAATATCTCATCATGATGTAATTTTGGACAGTATTATAGGAGAAAATACGTGGATGGGGGCATTCGTAGGAACAACAAATGTTTTACTAAACAATGAACCCGTAAAATACAAGCTAGGAGACATGATGGTCTCAACAGCGCTTGAACATTTTGGCTCTGTGATGGGATCTAATTGTGCTATAGGAGCTGGAACAATAATATTGCCAGGAAGGTTTGTACCCCCAAATTCCATATTGCAGGCCGGCACAATATTTTCAAAATAATCTAACTCATATTAAATTTGAACACAAAGATCTCAGAAAATAACTTTTCAATACTATGAACAGACCTGTGATTTAATACCAAAAATCACTAGACAGTTCTACAAAATTCCAGGCAATCCATAGTTCTAAAGGCATAGTATTGCCTGCAAGTAAAAAATTCCTGGAATTCCATGTCTACATATTTGAATTTGAAGCAGACCAAAATTTTTCTTCGATTAGATGATTTTGTTATGACCTTAAGAAAGGCATCCAGTTCTTTGTTGGCAGGTTTTTCATCGACTAGAATTTTCTCTGCATCCATATCACATCTTGTCTATATCTGAGATTATTTGTACACCTGTATGTAGCATTATGCTATGACACAAAATTTGGAAGATTTGCTTATAATCGAATATTTTTCTAGATGATTTTTCTAAACCTTTGTTCTATGTTGCGGCAAACAAATCTTGCAATCTTTTCCTTGTCTTTCCATCCTGACATGGACTCTTTTTTGGAATCAACCAATATCACATTGTTCTTGCTAGGATCTTTCCTGTATTTTTTTCCAATATCGTTTGCAATTATCAAGTCAGCATGTGACTCCTGAATCTTTTTGCGCGATAGGGCAATCAACTTTTTCTCTGACACATCAGTCTCTGCCTTGAAACCTACAAGAAAGACATCTTTTTGATTTTTTTTTATCTCATCTATGATCTTTGGCACCTTGCCTAGTTTTATGATAATCTTCTCAGAGCTGCTCTTGATCTTCGTCTTGCTTGGCCTCGTTACGGTATAGTCAGATACTGCAGCAGCCAATATGACAATGTCAAATCTATGTCTCATCTCATCTCTTACTGCCTCTAGCATCTCTCTGCCAGTCTTTACCCTCACCACTTTTGTCCCCTTTGGAGCGGGCTCTATGCCTGGGCCATAAACAAATGTCACCTTGGCACCCGACAAGACAAGCTCCCTTGCAAGCAAAACTCCAGTTCTGCCAGTACTTTGGTTGGTTATTACGCGTACAGGGTCGATGTATTCCATAGTAGGTCCTGCAGTTATCAGTATCTTTTTTCCTGCCAAGACAGAAGACGTGCCATATTTTTTCAACACAAAATCTAGCACCTCTTCTGGCTCGGCAGCCTTTGCCTTTGCCTCTACAAACTGCGGGGAAATGAAATGCGCCTTGTTCTTTAGAAACTCGATATTTTTTACAACTGCCGGATTTTCATACATTGCCTGGTGCATCGCAAGTGAAATAACAATAGGAATCTTTGAGCCAAACCCTACACTGAGTACAGTAGAGATTGGCGTGTCATCGATTCCGTTTGCAAGTTTTCCAAGCGTATTTGCAGTGCATGGATATACAACAATCAAGTCCGACTGTTTATAGTCTGCAACCTTGATGTGCTCCAGGTCGCCAGTAAGTTTTGTAATCACGTCGTTTCCTGTTGCCCACTTGAAGTAGCTTGGCTTGATTAGATCAGTTGCTGCCTTGCTTGCAACACATGTAACGTCTCCACCATGGCGCATCAAGAGCCTTGCAAGCTCGATTGCCTTGTATGCAGCAACACTTCCTGTTATACATAACACAATTTTTTTTCCAGCAAGCTCTGCACCGTCAGAGTTTACGATATCAAGTGACGGGTGTTCACGCAATCTCTTTTCTCAACCTTTCAAGTTCTGTTTTATCAATTGAAAATGAATGCTCTTCTGATGGAAACTTGCCTGATACCACATCGCTCTTGTAGGACACAACTGCCTTTACTATATCTCCTGCAAGCTCAAGATATCGCTTGGCAAATTTTGGCTTTATCTTTTCATACAGCCCAAGTATGTCATGTACCACTAGCACCTGCCCGTCACAGTCAGGCCCGGAGCCAATCCCTATTGTAGGGATGCCGATTGATTCTGTTATTATCTTTGACACCTCACTTGTTACCATTTCAAGGACAATGCTAAAGGCACCCGCCTCCTCAAGCGCTTTTGCGTTCTGGATTAAGTGGAGGGCAGCGTCCTTTGTCTTTGCCTGCACCCTGTAGCCTTGCTGCAATGTAGTTGTTTGCGGCTGGAACCCAATGTGCCCCATTACAGGTATGCCAATATCAACAATAGACCTGACAGTATCTTTCATCTCGATTCCTCCCTCCAGTTTTACGGCATCAGCTCCTGCCTTGACAAGCCTTCCGGCATTCTCAATTGCCTGTGATTTGCTTGCCTGGTATGACATGAATGGCATGTCAGCTACAACCATCGCGTCCTTTCTGCCCCTGCTTACTGCCTCTGTAAAAAAACACATCTGCTCCATGGTAACAGGAATGGTGTTTTCATATCCCAGCATCACCATCCCGCCACTGTCCCCCACAAGCAGGATCTCAACTTCTGCCCTGTCGCAAAGTTGTGCAGTGGTATAATCATATGCGGTAATTGCAGTAATCTTTTTGGAATTTTTCATAGACGTTATCTCTCTGACAGATTTAGCCATCTGCCATTCTCCCAAGGTTGTTTTTTATTGTGGTAATAGATTGGCTCAGGTTTTTCTTGTTGTCAAACTTGAGATTCTTGTCCAAGTGCGACCTTGACATCTTTTTGCAGGATTCAATTAAGATCTGCATCCCTCTTGTTATATTGTCAACTATGGTGATATCTGCAGCTTGTGCTGTGCGCGACATTGGGTTTAGATCAAATGTTATCACTTTTTTTCCAATTTTTTTCAGGGCAATGGTTCTGTCGCCGTCCTCTAAAGGTACCATTACAACATCTGCAATGAATATTCCGCGCTCGTCGACAACCCTTCTTGCGCTGTCAAGACCTGGAATCTTTTGCGAAAATTTGGCATCAAGGCCCAGTATACCTCTTGCACCATTTTTTTCCAGTGTATCTCCTATCGCCTTTTTTCTCTTCCTGCCTGCATAAAACAAGTTGATCTCAATCTTTGCCCCAGTTGCCTTTGCTAGCATGACAATCTCTTTTGGACAAAGGGCCGCAAGGTTGCCATTTACTGATATGACAGGCCTTTTTGCCAAGAGCAGCATGCGTGCAGCAACCTTTATGGCATCATGAGAGGTCTTCGATGTCTTCTCGCCAATGAGATAGTCAAACATCTCGCCTCTGCCATGTGCCAGGAGGCCTTCCTCTACAACCAAGCCCTTTCTGTATCCTCGAACAAGCTTCTCTCTGATATGCAGGGATGCAGCCCTGGGATGGGATCTTGGAATCAGCACTAGGATGCCCTAGCTCCGCCTTTGTCAATCTCTGTCTTGATAATTATTCCATCATGATATTTTTCTAAAATCTGTAAAACCTGTAACTCTTGTGTCCTCGGTATTAGCGTAAATACAGTCTCTCCAAACATTGCAATGCCGCACTTGAACCCATGCTGTTGCAGGTCATCAATTACCTGCTGCATCTTTGGAGTGATAACTCCAACATACTTGGCAAACTCTAGTGACATGTCAAGAAACTCCATCTGGTCCCTTGACTTGAGCAGCCTTGTAACCATCTTTCCACCAAGGCCATTTATCTTTGAAAGGTGTGCTCCCATGAATTTTTTTGTAGATATTGGAGAAAAACAAATTACAATTGCGGTATTGTCAGTGTGAATCTTTTTGAGGCTGCCTATTCCCGGTGCACCCTGCCTTGTCCTTATCTCAAAGCCCCCGTGGTATGACGATAGTACAGTCCCAAGTCCTGTCTTGCAATGAATCTCTGCATTGTGAGCTATCTGCCCTACCTGGGTCCTAGTTAGATTTGTTCCAAGTGCCTTGTTTAGCGCAAATGCAAGACTTAGTGCAACAGCACCGCTTGAGCCCAACCCATATCCAACGGGAATCTCGCTGTGATGCTCTATCTCAAAAAAATAACTTGCCTTGGTAATTTTTAAAAATTCTCTTGCAACATATTCTGACACCTGTGTGTTGTCTGACTTGTAACCGGTAACGGTAATTCCAAAACCAGGCTTGCCAGATGTTATGACCTTTACCTTTGTTGTGACGCCCTCTTTTATGCAAAATCCCGCCCCAATAGATCCCTTCAACTCAGACCTTGTCGGCTCTACTTCTGCCTTGAAAAAACCAGTTATGTGACCCGGGGCAAAGGCTGCTGCCTGCATGACTAGTTTAAATTCAGATAAAAATATAAAAATGATCATTATATTGTTTATACTAGTATAAATTGACTAAATTCATTCGGCGCCTGCAAAAGATAGGCAGCAGCATCCTGGTATCGCTGCCAATCGAGTGGGTGCAATCAAACAAACTTGAAAAAAGCGACGAGGTAGAAATTGAGACAGGGGCCAACAGCATATCGATTACCCTTACTGGAAGCAGCAGGGTACCGAAGGAAATAGTGATACAGTATCCAGTCTCAAAGGAAGAAAACATCAGTGCAGACATTACGGGTGCCTATCTTCTGGGGTATGACATGATCAAGATAAAAGGCAAGTCTTCAATCTCAGTTGACGACCGAGAAAGAATTCGAGGCCTTATGCGCAGACTGGTCGGTATGGAAATTGTTGACGAAGATGCCACAAACGTCAACGTGCAATTTCTACTGGATGCCACAACCCTCAGCCCTGACAAGATCCTAAAGAGAATGAGCTCAATTGCACTTGGACTCTTTCGGGATACGATAAACTCGCTTACGTCAAACGACAAGACGGTACTGCAGACAATTCCAAGCAGGGATGATGAAATCGACAGGCAATATTTTTTGCTTGTCAGGCTTATTCGCAGCGCAATGGTAGACAAGAAGCTTGCAACTGCATTCAATCTTGGAAACATTGACATCCTAGATTATAGAGTTGCAGCAAACCTGATGGAAAGTGCAGGCGATACAATTGTAGAGCTTGCAAACTCTATACCGGAACTTGGCGGGTCCAAAACAGATGCAAAGAAGCTTCATCTCTTGGCAGTAGAGATTGAAAACATCCACGATAAAGCCATCACATCATTTATCGAAAATAACCGGTTGCTTGCAATCGAGGCCATCAAGTTATTTAGAAACTATCAAAAGAAAATTGCCGGCATCCGTTTATCGCTTGAACCAAAGAAACAGGTATCAATACAATTTTTGGACCTCGTATATACACTTGAAAAACTTGCTAGATGCTGGGCTGATATTGCAGATTTGGTAAAGCCAGTCTATACGTAGATCTTCTTTTTCATTGCATATGTAAGCACTGCACAAATTGTCTTAGAGTCGGCAATCTTTCCTGACAAGACCATCTTTAGCACTTTTTTAAAATCAATCTTTACTACCGATATTATCTCATCCTCGTCTAGTTCCAGTCCTGCTATCTTTTTGATCCCAGATGCAACAAAGCAATGAATTACTTCACTGTTGTACCCAATTGAAGGATAGTACTTGACAAGCGGGGTCATCTTCTTTGCCTCATAGCCAGTCTCTTCTCTTAGTTCCCGAAACGCGCATTTTCTTGGGCTCTCGTTCTTGTTTAGCGTTCCAGCAGGAATCTCAAGTACAAATCCATGGGGAAACCTGTGCTGTTTTACAAGCAGCAGCTTTCCATTTTCTATTGCAAGCATGGCAGCAGCTCCCGGGTGCTCAATTATCTCTCTTGTTACTTTGCGTCCTCCAAGCGATAATTTGTAAACGCTAAGAGAAAGAACTTTACCCTTGAAAATTTTCTTTCGCATGGAACGAAATACCAACTGGATATTTTATGAACGTATCTCGGGAGTAAGGTGCAGCCTCTTTGATTTCTTTGTGTGCACTATGGCATTATTGATCCATTTCTGCACCAAGTTAATCTCTTTTGGAATGAAAAGATCAATTGATTGTATTCCGTCAACTTCGCTGACCTTCTGGTTTAGCTCATCAATCTTGTATATGTCATCGCTATAAAGAAAGATCACTATTTGGTTTAGGTGCACAAATGGCTTTTGCAAAAATGACTTGGCAAACTTTTTTTCTAGCTTGGATATGGTCTCTCTGATGTCTCCACCAACTGTAACAAGAATTGCAAACGGAATGTACTTTCCCATTTTTCTTGGATTGTAAACCAAGGTAAATAGAATTGCCTCGTCGTTTTGCAGTTTGTCAAGTGATCTTGCTATTGTTTTTGTAGAAAAGCCTGAGAGCCTGGCAATCTCCTCTATCTTTAACCGCGGGTCCTTCAACAAGATATCAATTATCTCAATGTCAGTCTTTGTCAAGTCAGATCTTATCTCTGGATTTTTTGCCTCAAATATGCTAAGAACCCTGACATCCCTTAGAACATTTTTTGCAATCTCCATTGCATGCTCCGGATTTTCTCTTACTGCAATACTGCATACTGTAATCCCTCCTACACATGGAACAACAAAAAATGGCTCTCCGACAAGTCGTATCTTGTCTAAAATATAATCAAGTTCTTTTCCTGTTACTACAAAATATAATACACTGTAGCCAAAAACCGGCGGCTCAATTTTTAACGTAAACCGCTCAATTATTTTTCGCTCCATCATTTTCTGAATTCTAGATTTTACAGCTACTCCTGATATCCCAATCTCCTTGCCTATCTGGCTGTCAGGCGTTCTGCAGTTGTTCAGCAAACGTGACATTATCTCTATATCTAATTTGTCCATTCTGTATACCCTCCTCCCACCATTCTTAGAATTTCGAACATCTTGTATATATAATTGTCTTGTTCTCAAATAAAACAAGGACAAAATATTAAATATAAGACTATTTCTTGATCCTTCGTGGATTATCGAGCCCAGATAGGCATTAGATTCATCACTAGGCGCAAGGGCAGCCTTGTTGCAGCAAGCCTTGCAGTAGCAATTGCAATCCTAGTGGTTCAGGTAAACTCTGTCATTTTCCAGGGCCTTTACAACGCAATCGTAAGGGACCTGACAAATTATCGATTCGGACACGTCTTCATCACAAAACGGGGAGACTTTATCACAAGATCAGATTTTATGCTGGTAAATTGGCTTGACAGAATTCCATATGTCCAGGCAGCTGCTCCCCGGCTTGACTATTCAGCACTATCAATCAACTCAACCGTAAATGGTCAACTGATCCAAGATCCCAACGCCCCTGTTCCCGTGCTTGGCGTAAAACCAGAGTGGGATGTGAAAGCATCTACACTGTACCAAACTGTACAAGGCCAGTACGTTTCATACAGGGACTCGATAGTTTTGGGTGCGTTAGTTGACAGAGATCTTGGGTATCCGCAAATTGGCGATACCGTAAAAATAAAATTCAAAGACCAATTTGGCAATGATGTACTCAAAAGATTTGTAATTGTAGGAATTTCCAAAACTGCAGGAAGTCAGGGCAATGATAACGGTGTAATCATCAACATTGACACGTTACGGGAAATAATGGATAGACCAGGCCAAAGCTCAGAAATAATTGTCAGACTAAATGATCCATCAAAGGCAAATTATGTCGCAGCACTCTTCTTGAGTGCATTCCCGTCAAGTGCAGATAAATTCAAGGCTCAAACAATAGAACAAGCAGCCGAAGTACAGCTTGCAGGTTTCAGATCAGGCATTGCACTTATCAATCTAGTTGGCTACTTTGGAATGATGTCATCAGCTTTTGCTGTTGTTACTATACAAATGATGCAGGTTACAAGCAAGACTCGAGATATTGGTGTAATGCGTGCAATTGGTGCAAAAAGAAAGGACATACTACTGATATTCATATTTCA
Source organism: Nitrosotalea sp. (assembly GCA_050749325.1). Lineage (GTDB taxonomy): Archaea > Thermoproteota > Nitrososphaeria > Nitrososphaerales > Nitrosopumilaceae > Nitrosotalea. Next base: position 11,981 of record JBOGRA010000005.1, read on the forward strand.
AGGAATGGTAATAGGTGCAATTGGTGCAGGTCTTGGAACTGTAATGGGCATAGGGTATACCGTATATGCAAAGGAGACCCACATGACATTCCAAGGAAGTCTTGCATTAGAGGTGCAATACAACTGGACGGGAATTGCCCAGACAGATGTTATGGCATTTATACTTGCAATTATTGCATCAATTTATCCAGCGTTCAAGGCTACCAAGCTAGAACCAGTGGAGGCCATGAGAGTTGCCTAGTAACGTGCTCGAAGTCCGCAATGCTGAAAAAATATACGGCGAAGGGGAGACGGCTATGAAGGCATTACAAGACATCTCTTTTACTGTTAAGAGGGGAGAGTTCATCCTTATAGTTGGAAGCTCAGGCTCTGGCAAAACAACACTAATGAACCTGATAGGTCTGCTTGATAGACCCACGAAGGGAAATATACTCGTTGAAGGTGTAGACACATCTACCCTGGATGACAACCATCTTTCTTCTTTTAGAAATTCAAAACTGGGTTTCATATTTCAATTTTCAAATCTATTGTCAGACCTGACAGTTTTGGAAAATGTCACTCTTCCAAGAAAAATTCAAGGAACACTGGATGGCGCTACAGAAGAAGCAAGAATGCTTCTTAAAACAGTGGGACTGGAAAACCAGATGAACAAATTTGCAAATAAAATTTCAGGTGGTCAGGCCCAAAGGGTCGCCATTACACGAGCCCTGATAAACAGGCCGGCAATAGTTTTGGCAGACGAACCAACAGGGAACCTGGACTCGGTATCGGCAGAGACAACAGTCCATCTCTTAAAGTCATTGAACAGAAAACTCAACCAGACTTTCATAATTGTCACACACGACAGGCCACAGTTTGGCGATGTCGACAAAATAATAACAATAAAAGACGGCAGGATTGTCGAAGGAGAATTGGAGACTAGCATGGCATGATTTACAAAACTATTTTACTTGCAGCAATAATTCTCATGGGCTATCTGGTGGTTCCAAGCTATGCACAAAGTGCACCAGAGCAGGCCCTGCCCGGTGCATCGCCATTTTCGCACCAATTTACAGATGTAAAGTTTCTTGATGCATACTTTGGATATCAAAACCAAAAGATCGAGGTCCAGCCAGGAGACAAAAATGTTCCATTTACAATGGTATTTGCAAACGTAGGTACAGAAGACATTACTGGAATTGATGGATCCCTTGACATGCCTATGCAATTTTCGCCTGCCACTTCAGCAGGAGGGATAATTGAGGCAGACAATACACAGACTGCTGCGGCCGGCAGCTCATTTACGCTCACATTTTACCTAAACGTGGACAAGTCTCTGGTTGTACACAACTATTCTGGAACAGCCAAACTAACTTACTCGCTAGTTAGAGAAAACGGACTACGCCAGGCCTTCTTTGACTTTAATTTCAAGCTAACAGGAAAGGGACTTCTTAACATGAAAGCAGATAACCCATTCTTACAGCCTGCATCAAATAACCAAGTTACAGTCCAAGTCTCTAATGCAGGTACCGCAGGTCTCAACAATGTAGACATTACGCTAAATCCACAAACAAACGCCTCCGATACAGGATCTAACTTGCAAAATGTCGTAATAGATCAACGCCACTGGAATGTAGGCACTGTATCTGCAGGGTCATCAAGCTCATACTCGTTTAACATATTTGTGACACAGGATCTGGCAGGCCAAACGCTGCACATACCATTTGCAGTAACATATTTTGACGGTCAAGGAAACCAAATATCAAACACAAGAACTGTTGATCTTATTGTAGGGCCTGCAACCACTTCTGTAATCAAACTGTCAACGCCATCTTATATCATGATGGGCGTCATGCAAAATCTTACTTTGGGATTGCAAAATACTTCTCCGTCAAAAATTTCCAACATATCAATTACTGTAACTCCAAACTCTCAAGACTTTAAGATTCTTCAAGACAACAAGTGGTTTATCCAGACAATAAATCCATTGGAGAGTAGCGCCGTACAAATTCCAGTCTTTGCAGATCAAAACATCCAGGACCAGGCAGTCAACTTTAATGTCAATATGCAGTATACCAAAGATGGTTCAACAGTTATAGAAACGCAAAGCTTTGCCACATATATCAGACCGGTGATAGATGTATCAGTTTATGGTGTCCAAGTATCAGAGATTGCCAGCCAGCAAATGATAATTGGAAATGTTCTCAACCAAGGAAATGTCAAGGGCCAGTTTGCAATAGCAACAATTGATCCGTTGGAAGGCTCTACAATTAAGAAAGCAACACAGTATATTGGCGATCTAGATATTGATGCACCAACCCCCTTTAACATGCCAGTTCAATCAACAACAGGAGAATTATCAGGTGACCAAAAGGTTCTGGTTACGTTAACATACAAAGACACGCTTTTACAACCTAACACAATTACCCAAGTAGACACGGTATCGTTTGGAACGCCAGCACCACAATCCGATGGGAGCTTTTCACAATTGCAGCTGGTAATTCTTGTTGCCATTGCAGCAGGAATTGGCGGAATTGTCTTTAAGATAAAGAAAAAACCCAAGGTTCCAGTAGAGGAAAAGGCACAAGAAGCAGGCTAAAGTTATTATTTAGAGAATGGCAATTTTTTGAACATGGCTTCGGATGAAATCGAAGTCCCAAAAGAAGTTCGCCCTTTCATGCTGGAGGGTGCCGAGGAAACAAAGTTGGGCCAAAAAAATGGAGCCATAAGACAATTTCGGTATGGCAATCTCCACATTCGAGAATATGAAGACAAGTATCTTGTCCATGTGGATGAGGTTGATCCTAGAAATGATCCGCTGGGGCATCTAATACATGATGCGCCAGAATTTTTAATTGGCATTGCAAGTGCTTATTGGGGCGGAAAAAAAGTGGCCTCCCAAGTATACAAATTACAAAAGAACAAGCCTTTTGCAGAAATTACAGCTGGCATCACGGGGCTGCTGGCCTCTGCTATAGCAGGATACATGGGATATTCATTAGTAAAGAAACTAAAGGATTTCTAGGAGGGATTCTGACATTTCAAAATCTCGAACACTTGGAACCTTCCTCAAACTTTTGCCCCTTGTTATATCTTTGCGAAAGGACAGAAGAGAATGGGTAAGAAAAGGGGGAAAAAATGTAGACATGAAAAGATATCAAAAAAATGCGCGCAAAGCTCTCAAAACATTTGTCTCCCTCGGTCCAGTATATATCAAACTTGGACAATGGCTTTCATCAAGAGCTGACATACTTCCACAGCCATACCTCGAAGAGCTTGCAAAGCTTCAAGATGAAGTGCCATCAGCCTCATTTGATAAAGTAAAACCAATTATAGAAAATGACCTGGGCCCAATTGATAGAAACTTTGACTATATTGACAAAAATCCAATCTCTGGTGCATCGCTTGGTCAGGTATATCGCGCAAAAGTAAAAGGACAAGATGTTATTGTCAAAGTAAAACGGCCTGGCATAGAAAAGGTAGTAGAAGAGGACATCAAGGTACTCAAGAAATTAATTCCCTTTGCAATGAGATTTGTCGACCCAAATCTGCGTTATTCCGCAGAGGCAATGCTTTCGCAGTTCATAGAAACAATACATGAGGAGATGGACTATCAAATAGAGTCACAAAACCTAAAGACAATCAAAAGAAATTTTCTTAGCTATCCCAAAGTAATAATCCCTTCAGTCATGGACGATTATTCAAGCAAAAATATCCTAACCATGACCTACATTCCAGGAATAAAGATAACCAACGTAAAGGCACTTGATGAGGCTGGAATCAACAGGGAGCAACTGGTGGTGCGTGCGCACAAGGTCTTTTTTACCATGCTTTTACGTCATGAAATGTTTCACGCAGACCCGCATCCTGGAAACATCTCGGTCACAAATGACGGCTCTCTAATCTTGTATGATTTTGGGATGGTAGGAAGGCTTGACAGCAAAACCCGCCTAAAATTAATACGTCTGTATCTTGCGCTTGTTGAAAAAGATCCCACAAGGACAGTAAGTGCCATGGATGATCTTGGAATGCTGATGCCAGGATATGACAGGGGAATCATAGAGCAGGGAATTGGCATGTCAATTCAATCAATGTATGGAACCAAGGTTGACAGGATGGAAGTCAAGGCACTAATGGAGCTTGCAAATAAAACAATGAGCAGGTTTCCGTTCAAACTTCCAAAGCACTTGGCGCTTTACATGAGGATGACATCAATTCTTGAGGGGATATATCTTACACACAAGGTCAATTTTAGATTCATCAATGTCTTGCAAAATATCTTAGAAGAAGAAAACATTGTAAAGGATGCTTATTTCGAAGAGATCAAACTTGCGTTTAACAGATTTGTAAAGTCTATTGATTCTGCAATAGCAGTTGTTCCAGAGATAAGAAAGTTCTTGGAGGATACCAAAAGAATGCGAGAAAATCCGCCAAGATCAAAAAATACACTGCTTGCAGGAAGCATCTTGTCGGCAGCAATATTTGTCGGATCCACAATTCTTTATACGACAAACCATCTGGTAGGAGAAATAGGCATGATAGGCTCCGTGGTTATCATGGGAATCACTATTGCGATAAAAGAACGCTAATTACTCTATCGTGATATTTTTTCCAGTCTTTATTGGAATTGTCAGCGTAAGTACACCATCTTGATATTTTGCAGACGCGCCAAGGTCTTCCTCGTCTTTTACCCTCATGGGCAATCTAATTTTTTTGTCTACCGTGTTGGGTCTCTGGCGCCATACTATTGTGCCCTCGCCAACTGTCTCTCTTTTTGCATTTATGGATAGTATGTGTCCATGAATTCGTAGTTTGATCTCTTTTTTGTCAAATCCAGGCATGTCTATTGTCACAACAAGGCTGTCATTTTGTATTACAACATCAACTGGAGGAAGGACAAACTCATAGAATTCTCTTGACCTGTTTCCTATCTCTTTCATTACTTCTTTTACCATGTAATAGCCCAAGCCCATTTTATTACTTTTAGCGCTTTTTGGTTATTAAACGTTAGTCAAATTTACAATTTATCTACAGGACAGTTCAATAGGATTCCATGATTATAGTTGTGGAGGGTTTTGACCAGGCGGGAAAGAACACCCAATCAAAACTTTTGGCAAAGTTTTTGAAGACAAAAAATATGAAATCAAAAATATTCAGCTTTCCAGATTATGCCACGCCCATTGGCAAAGAGATTAGGCGTTATCTTGGCGGGAAACGATCATTTCCTCCGCAAGTAATTCATTGTCTTCTTGCTGCAAACAGGTGGGAGAAGGCAAAGCAAATCAAGGATGCACTATCAGAAAATTATGTTGTAATCATGAATCGATATTACCAATCAAATCTTGTATATGGAACGGTAAATGGCCTTGACATGAAATGGCTTGAAAATTTGGATAATGGACTACCCAAAGAAGATCTTGTGGTTCTTCTTGACGTAAATGTAACTGATTCATTTTCTCGCAAAAAAGAAAGACGGGACAAGTTCGAGGAAAACATGGAGTTTGCCCAAAAGATCACAGGAACGTACAGAAAGTTAGCAAAGCAATTTGGCTGGCACATTGTAAACGCGTCTCGTCACAAGCAAGCAGTTCATCAGGACATCAGGCAGATTGTTTTAAAACATGTCAAGTAATATGAAAAAAAAATATCTCCAGATTGTAGATCCCATACATGGATTCATCAATGTTTACAGGCACGAGACTGATGTTATCGACAACCCAGTGTTTCAAAGACTTCGAAGGATAAGACAACTTGCAGGTGCCCATCTGGTGTATCCTGGAGCGCAACACTCTAGGTTTGAGCACTCGCTTGGTACCATGCATATCGCAAGCCAGGCAGCGTCAATACTGGAAGAAAAAGGCTACATTGGTCCTGACAACATGAAAAACCTCCGACTAGCAGCTCTCTTGCATGACATTGGTCACGGGCCATTCTCACACCTGTTTGAGGAGGTACTTCAAAAAAAGAAAAAATTTTCTCATGAAAAAATAGGCAAGAATCTAATCTTAAAGTCAGAAATTGGTGATCTCATATCAAAAAATGGTTTTGACAAGATATTCATCAGCAAGTTGGCATTTGGAAATTCAAAATATCAATTCATGAACGAGATAATATCTGGAGGCCTGAGCGCCGACATGATGGATTATCTTCTTCGTGACAGCTATTTTACAGGGGCAGAACATGCAAGAATCGACTTTAAGAGAATCATAAATTCATTTGATGTCTATGAAAGAAAACTTTCCCTTGACAAGTCTGCCCTTCATTCATTTGAGTCAATGATGATTTCAAGATATCAAATGTTTCGGGCTGTCTATTTTCACAAGACTGTGAGGGCAGCAGAGGTGATGCTGCTTGAATCAATGCTGCTAGCAGACAGTGAGCTTGGGCTTGCTACTGATGACTTGGAAAAATATGTACAATTCACTGACGAATTCATCATCTCAAAGCTAATTGCGCTGCCAAAGACAAAGCCAGAGCTTAAAAGAGCAAGCCAGCTGGCACTAGACTATCAAGAGCGAAGGCTGCTAAAGTGCGTCTATGAAAAAATTTTCATGAAGCCAAGAATGGGCAAAGTAAACCCATCAGAACTCCAGCATGAAATATCAAAAAGGGCCAAGGTCAGCGAGGCCGAAGTTTTTGTCGACATATCAAAGACACCTTCAATTCCTCTTACGCCTTCGAAAAAAGAGTCCCAGTCAATCATTCTTACATCAACCCTAGGTGCAGGTCCAAAGGAAGCATACGAGCTTCCAATCTCAGAGATTCCATTGGTCTCGGCCATCTCAGGATTCATGGATATTCTACGAATCTATGCAAGGCAACAATTTAGAAAAAAGGTTGAAATGGCAGCACAAGTCATCCTTGGTGAAAACAGGCAATGAGAAAAAGGATCGTCATAAAACTATCAGGTAGCCTATTTGGCCTCGAAGACACAAAGACATTGAAGCAATTTGCCGAGTTTTTTGTCAAGTCAAGCAAGATCTGCCAGCCAATCATAATTGCAGGCGGGGGCAAAATAGCACGACACTACATCTCACACGCAAGGTTATCAGGTGCCGATGAATCAACGCTTGACGAGCTAGGCATTGAGATATCACGACTCAACGCAAGACTGCTAATTTTTGCACTGCAAGAAAAGGCATATCCTCACCCTCCTACTAATTTAAAAGAAGTGGCCAATGCAGCAGACAGCGGCCTGATAGTGGTTACGGGGGGACTGCATCCCGGACAGAGCACAAATGCCACTGCAGCACTAATTGCAGAAAAGGTAAGGGCAAATGTATTTCTTAATGCAACCGATGTGGATGGTGTCTATGACTCTGATCCACGAAAAAACACACGTGCAAAAAAATTCAAAAAAATTCCACTCAAAAGTCTTCGAAGCATGCTTGTGCGCCAAGATTCTATTGCAGGTGGATATGACTTGATGGATATCGTGGCACTGAAAGTAATTGAGCGCTCCAAGATAAAAACAAGAATCCTCAAAGCTGACATCAAGACACTGGAAAAAGCCATCAGGGGCAGCCCCGAAGGTACTGAGATCACACTAGTTTAACGGTACCAGTATATTCTGGAATCCCGGCAGTAACTGCTTTTTGCAAAACCTCTCTTGCCTGCTCTTCAGACAAGGCCTTTGACTGTGCCTTGGCATATCCTTCCTCGTCTACAATGATGGCAATCCAGCCCTCTGGTTTTTGAGCAATGGACACAAATTCCTTTTCCCCAACTGGTACAAACGTCCCTTGGGAATTTTTCACTGTAAGGGTAAGCATTGCAAAACCTGCATGTTCGAACAGAGTCATCTGAGATTTTCTTGCTCTGTCCTGGCCAATTTTTACCGCTTGGTAATATTGCACAAATCTAGTTCCTGGAACTTTTACTATAAGGGTTTTCAACTCAAAGGTTTAATTGAAGAATGAATCGATTGGATGTTGCACTTGGATGCAAAAATCTTACTTTGTATAGCAGTTGTAATAGTTATTGCAGTTATTGCTGCATTTGCTTTTCTGCCTGGTACCGGCATAATAAGGAGCCTTGTACCGCAGAACGCAAACCTTCCTAGCTCACTTACAGCAATCTCATCTCAGGTCATACCTCTCTCTATAAGCTATAACGGAACCTCGATTCTCAACACCAGTGAAAAAACTGCTACACTGCAAACCAACTTTTATGTTACAAATCCAAATAATATTTACATAATTCTTGAATACATAAATTATGATATATCAGATAACGGAACAGTGATCGGACATGGCCAGATAGGGCAAGCATACGAAAAGAGCTGGCAAGGCTCCGACTACTATCCGCTTATTTCAGGAACCTCGTCAAATATGGGCAATAGTGTAGTCATTGAAAACACTGGAAACTATCCAGCTATCTGGTCTGAGCTGGAAAAAGGAACAGCGAAGATTGTTATTTCAGGAACGGCCCACTATGCAACAAAGAACGCGTTTAGTGGCAGTGATTATGCACAAGATTTCAACTTTACAAAAGCCTAGCCTATTGTATTGCAGGGTTGTACCTAGATCGCATGAATTTCACCAAGTAGACAAAGCCAAGAATTATCCACGCCAGTAGCATCAGTCCCCAAACAAACACGACAATCTTTTCCAAACTGAGGTTATACTGCCCCATGATTGCGGTAACCTGTGGCGGCATTACCAGATTTAGCTGGTATAGCGGAAGGAGATATGGATTGACATTTTGATCATTAGGTGAGTTATATCCAAGTAGTTGTATTACTGCATGCCAGCCAAAGAAGAATGTAACAAAAAAGAAAACAGCCTTTCTGCCAATTGCCTTTTTGTATCCACGCTTCTCATATCTTTCAAGTCTTTGTTTTACTCGTACAAGTTCTGTCTTTAGTTCTTCAACAGACTGTTGGCGTACAACTTTTCTTTTAGATGGTTCTATGTACATTGAGATCAATGATTCAAGGTATTTTCTGTCAGAGATATACAACGGCCTGTCTTCTTGAAGCATACTTAGAATGTAGGTCAGTCTACCATTGTCTCCTTTCTTTGCATCAATCAAGTGCAATACATGTTCAATTAACTCATCGTCCATCGTAATCACCTATGCCTCAATACAAATTAAACCGCTAGGTTCAGTTTTAGATAACCTTATCAACATTATCAAGCTCCTTTGGAAAAGGATTTTGATTATTTGTGAAACTAGCTTACTTTCTTTAGGAAATTTATGATCGGTCCTCTGTCCGTCTCTTGCAATGATGAGAACCCCTCCAATAGCTCACGTTGAACTCTCAACGATTCATCTAGCGCCATCTTTACACTATCAGTATCAAACGGAACCAATTGGCCTATCTTCCCTTCGCTGTAAGACTCGACATATCTTCTTAGCAGCAAGGAAACAAAATTTGGAGCAATATCAAGCAATGTAAGAACGGGCTTTTTTAGATCCTTGTCCTTTGAATTGGAATTTCTCCCAAAGAATTCATTAATAATTACCAGCCGTTCCTCTCCAATTGATAAAGAGGCAGCAACCAACAAACCTCCCTCCGTTAGCTTGTAGTATGGCACTCCTTGTTCTTGAAGAGCTTTGGGTCCCCGTTTTATCGGCAGCCTGCCAGATTCTTCAACAATGCCTAATGGCAAAAGGATCTCATCCAGATCTCTGAATATGCCAGAATAAATATTCTGCCAGGTGGTCCCATTTTTTTCTGCAAGTTTATGTGCTATGGCAGTTCTGGTTTTTCTGGGTGGCAGAGTCTCCCCTGCAAGATGCATGATTATTCCGCGTTGCCGCATGGCCTCGCCTGTAAACTCTTTATTTTTTGTCTTGAAGGTTTGAAAGACAGCCAACTTTGGAACTGATGTCTTTGACTTTGTCATATACTAATCGTCTTCCGTTACTTTTGTATTGTATGCAAATTTGGAATTGATATATTTATGATTTAAGATTATCATTTTGTGATAATATCATACTTTACATAGATATAAGAATTTACGACTTTGAAAGAATTGTAACAAATTATGGCTTTTCTAGCTATAATACATAATTTGACTGTACAAGAATATCAAGAAATATGATAAATTTTCCACATGTTTTCTTGTAAGTGATACAAGATTGTGAAATGAATTTAGGTTAGGTGGTGTAGAGAATTTCCATGTTAAAGTCTCCAGAAGAGCTTGCAAAAATGATACAAAAATCGAACTTGATTCTAGTGGATTGCAGATCTTACAAAGAATATTCAGAAGGGCATATTCCTGGGGCAGTTAATGTTGACCTGTTCTACTATCACTGGCTTGACACAACACATGACGGCATAAAGTCATTTGAGAGACAGATGAGAAATCTCTTTTCATTCATGGGCGTAACAAAGCAAAAGACTGTAGTGTTTTACGACGATGTTGCAGGTATGAGTGCAGCCCGTGGTGTCTGGCTCTTGATGTATTTTTCACATCCACACGTATTCATGCTAAATGGCGGATTTAAGAAATGGCAGAGTCTTAGGTTGCCTATTGAAGGAAAGACCAATGGCTTTAGGCCAGCCAAATTCTCTGGCAAAACCAACAAGAAAATTCTAGTTGGTTTTGAATACATCAAGAAGAATCTTGGCAAGGCAAAACTAATTGATGCAAGAACGGCAGAAGAATACAAAGGCAAAGTCATACGTGCAGCAAGAAAGGGTCACATACCAAACTCCGTTAGCACTGATTGGGTATTGAACATCAATAAAGACGGTACCATGAAATCGCCAAAAGAGCTTGCAAAGCTATATCGATTCTCAAAAAATGACGAGATCATAACCTATTGTCAAGGAGGCTATAGGGCGGCAAACTCATTTGTGGCGCTAAAAATGCTTGGCTTCAAAAATGTAAAGGTGTACCTTGGCTCTTGGGGAGAATGGGGAAACAGGTTAGATCTTCCGGTTGAAGATTAGCTGATTTCTAGATATCACAATGCAGCAAATACGACGTGCGATGATCGCACCAGGAACTTCATATTTTTTGAACAAGTGAAGTTTTGCTTTATAAGAATTAACTTAATATATCGTGGGCAAATGAGCCTACGTGATGATGCTGAACAAGCGTTCCAAATTATCGCTAATTATTATAATGACGGGGTTGACAATCGGCTTATCGACCTTCTTTGCAACTCATTCTGCATTTGCTGCAGACGCTACTACAACAAGCAGTGGTTTGACTAAACCATTACTTGCTATTGCTGCAGCTATTGCAATTGCAGGTGGTTTGATAGGAACCGGTAATGCACAACAAGGTATTGGTGCTGCTGGCATGGGTATCATTGCAGAGAAACCAGAGAAGTTTGGTCAGGTACTATTCTTCTTTGTCATTCCCGAAACATTATGGATCATCGGATTTGTATTGGGAATAATATTACTGCTAGGTATCCTGTAAGTGGTTTCAGTAATGAGCATAGAGACTTTCCTTCTTGAGATAGAGAATAGAAAGAAAAGGGAGATTGATAGTCTCGATAAGGACCTAGCAGAAAAAAAATCTCGACTTCAGACAGAATTGAATATCACTGTTAAAGAGATTCAAGAAAAGTTTGCAAATGAAGCAAAGGTAAAGTCAGAAAGAGAACATGCTAGAATAATTGAGGCAGGAAAACTTTATGCAAAAAAGATCATGTTTGATGCTATCAATGCAAACATGCAATCAGCATTTGATGTAATCAGAAAAGAAGTTGAAAATTATGCCAAGAGCCCGCAATACAAGAAAGCTCTTGAAACAATGGTGAACAGCTCAAAGAAAAAACTTGGACAAAATATTGTTGTTCACTGCCGCGATGATGACAAATCACTACTGAAGGATATGGATGTAACAATAGGCACGTCCATTAAAACTCTCGGTGGCATAGTTGCAGAAAACAAGGAAGGAACAAAAGAACTTGATCTTACTTTTGAAGAATTGCTACGAACTAACGAAGACCAGATCAAAAGTTTCCTTTCGGAGAGAATGTAATTGCCAACATCGCAATATGCATCATCCTTTGGCCGACTACAAGCATTTTCCCTGAACCATCTCTCAAAAGAGGCAATACAGAACCTAATGAAGGCAAAAGACGAAGGTGAGATGGTAAAGACTCTCGAATCAACTTGGTATGGCCCAGAAATTGAAAAAGCCGCAACTTTGTTCAAAGACACAAGTCTTTTAGAGGTCGCACTGAATAGGCATCTGGTTTTTGTAAACAAGATTGCGTTAGAGGCAACGCCATTTAACGGCAAGTCTGCAGTACGTGCATATCTATCAAAGTGGGATATTTACAATATAGAATTAATTTTGTCTTCAAAAACTATGGGCAGACCAATCACTGAGGTAGAATCTTTTTTGGTATCAAGCAGAAACGTTCCAGCCGGAATCTCGGCCGGAAACATTCCTCATGACGATATGAAGGTCATACTTTCACAGAACAACGTAGAAGGAGTCATAAATCAACTGGTCAAATACAACTATGGCACCATACTGATGCAGCATCTTGAGACCTATCAGAAGACAGGAAACTTGGGACCAATGATGTCTGCACTACAGACTCATTACTACCAGAACTTGCTGGAATCATTAAAGTTCTTCCAGGGTGACGAGGGTATAATTCGTGATCTCTTTAGAACAGAAATAGACAAAAAGAATGTCCTGATCCTTCTGAAGGCAAAGGAAGCTAGTCTTGACAAAGACATACTGGGCAAGCATATTGTAGATGGAGGCAAGTTCTCAAAAAATGAACTCTTGGAGATCTATAACGCAAAGGATGTACCAGAAATCGTTGGCAGAATAGAGAATCGCTTTATGTTAGTTAATGCATTGGCTCTATACAAGAGATCAAAAAGTCTAATTGATTTTGAAGTTGCTTTGGATAAATTCATAAATTCCGAATATGTGAACAAATTGAGAAATATTGCGTTATCAATTGGAACAATATTCTACTTTATTCTTAAAATGGAACAAGAACGTGAAAACATTAAAAGAATTGCATATGGCAAACACTACAACCTTTCACCCGACCGCATCAACTCGTTATTGCTAATAGAGTGAGATAATGTCTACACAAAAAACCCAATCAAGTGGCAAGATCGCGGTGGTAGGAGAGCGAGAGCTTGTGATAGGATACAGACTACTTGGAATGGAAGATACCTTTGTAGTGAGTGGCGAGGAGGCAAGCAAAACTATCCAAGACCTGTATTACTCAGGAAATTTTAGTCTTATTATTGCAAGCGATGCTGTAAGAAACACACTTCCGGCAATCTTTAAGAAAAAGATCGAGGCGTCAATAGAGCCGCTAGTTCTGTTTATGCCAGCCATGGAAGGAAACATTCAAGAAGAGTCGATTGCGGCACTGGCAAAGAGAGTGTTAGGAATAAGTATCCCTACAAGTTGATGATAATAAATGGTTGATGGAATAATTTCAAGAATTTCAGGTCCGGTAGTTATCGCTAGTGGACTTGAGGGAGCCCAGATGTTCGATGTCGTCCGTATCGGTGAGATGGGGCTAGTCGGCGAAATAATTAGATTAGAAGGAATCAAGGCTACAGTGCAGGTTTATGAAGATACTACAGGTCTGCGTCCTGGCGAGAAAGTAACCAACACAAAAAGGCCACTTTCAATGCAGCTTGGCCCAGGCCTGCTTACTTCAATTTATGATGGAATCCAAAGACCGCTTGATGTTCTAAGAGAACAAAGTGGAGACTTTATCAGCAGAGGAAAAGTGATCCCAGCACTTGATCAAACCAAAAAATGGGACTTTGTTCCACTGAAGAAAAAAGGAGACACTGTATCTCCTGGCGAAATAATTGGCCAAGTTCAGGAAACTCCACTTATCATGCACAAAATTATGATACCATTCAATGTTGAGGGCCAACTGTCAGAAATTTCCGAGGGCAAGTTTACAGTTAACGAAATTGTTGCAACTGTGCAAAACAGTTCCAAAACAGACATCGGTCTTTCAAGCTGGTGGACCGTAAGAACTCCAAGACCAGTTCTTCGAAAACTGTCACCGGAAGAACCACTGCTTACCGGTCAAAGAGTACTTGATACATTCTTCCCTGTCGCAAAGGGTGGCACGGCCGCAATTCCAGGTCCTTTTGGAAGTGGAAAGACAGTAACTCAGCAGCAGCTTGCAAAGTGGGCAGACAGTAATGTTATCGTGTATGTAGGCTGCGGTGAAAGAGGAAATGAGATGACCGAAGTTCTTTCAACTTTCCCAAAACTCGAAGATCCAAAATCAAAAAGACCATTGATGGAGCGTACCATTCTTGTAGCTAATACCTCTAACATGCCAGTTGCAGCAAGAGAGGCAAGCATCTACACCGGAATCACAATGGGTGAATATTATCGTGACATGGGTTATGGAGTTGCCTTGATGGCAGACAGCACCTCAAGATGGGCAGAGGCATTAAGAGAAATCTCAGGTAGATTGGAGGAGATGCCAGGTGAAGAAGGATATCCAGCTTATCTTGGTAGAAGACTTGCAGAATTTTATGAAAGGGGAGGCAAGGCAATTGTCATCTCTCCAGAAGAACGGGTCGGTTCTCTTACACTTGTCGGCGCAGTATCGCCTCCTGGCGGAGACTTTTCAGAACCCGTCTCTCAGAACACACTTAGAGTAACTCGAGTTTTCTGGGCACTTGATGCAAGCTTGGCATCAAGAAGACACTTTCCATCAATTAACTGGCTTACAAGTTATTCATTATATGCAGATGACATGGGAGACTGGTACAAGAAAAATGTTGCAGTTGAATGGACAGCACTAAGAAAGGAAGCGCTTGAAATACTGCAGAAAGAATCAGAGTTGCAAGAAATTGTTCAACTTGTCGGTTATGATGCATTACCAGAGCCAGAAAAGGGAGTTCTTGATACAGCACGATCAATCAGAGAAGACTATCTACAACAAAGTGCATATGACGATGTGGATACATACACGTCAATTAGGAAACAATTCCTAATGCTAGCTGCAATCATAGAATTTGGTAAAATGGAAGCAGAGGCAATCAAGAAAGGAATCCCATCTACAAAGATAGGAACATTAGAATCAAGAAAGATGATTTCAAAAATAAAATGGACAAAAGAAGATCAAGTTGAACAACTAGTTAAGGACTTTAAGAATAAAATGCAGCAAGAGTTTGACAGTCTCTTAGTGGAGGTTACACGCTAGATGTCTGCTGTATCATACAAGACAATTGATAAGATTGCAGGTCCGCTGATGTTTGTACAAGGAGTAGATAATGCTGCTTATGGTGAAATGGTAGAGATAAAACTTGTAAATGGAGAAAGACGACAAGGACAGGTTCTTGATACAAGACAGGGACTTGCAGTAGTTCAGGTATTTGGCTCAACTATGGGACTGAACACCAATGAAACTTCAGTCAAGTTCTTGGGAGAGACTGCACAAATTTCAGTATCTGATGACATGCTTGGCAGGGTCTTCGATGGGCTAGGAAATCCAAGAGACAATGGACCCAAGATCGTCTCAAAACACAAGGTCGACTTGGTTGGCTCCGGCATCAATCCATATTCAAGAGAGGAACCATCTGAGTTCATCCAAACCGGTATGTCCAACATAGACGCAATGAATACTCTTGTAAGAGGTCAGAAGCTTCCAGTTTTCTCTGGTGCAGGTCTTCCTCACAACCTACTTGCATCACAAATTGCAAGACAGGCCAAAGTTCTTAGTGCCTCTGAGAATTTCTCAGTAGTCTTTGCAGCAATGGGAATTACAAGTGAAGAAGCAAACTTTTTCGTAAAGCAATTTGAAGAAAGCGGTGCACTTGGCAGAACTTCACTTTTCCTGAACTTGTCATCAGATCCATCAATGGAGCGTTTGCTTACTCCAAGGCTTGCATTAACTACCGCAGAATATCTGGCATATGAAAGAGACATGCATGTGCTGGTAATAATGACTGACATGACAAACTATTGTGAGGCATTAAGAGAAATTTCGGCAGCAAGAGAAGAAGTTCCTGGTAGAAGAGGATATCCAGGTTACATGTATACTGACTTGGCCTCCCTCTATGAAAGAGCAGGCAAGATTAAGGGCAGACACGGTTCTGTTACACAGATTCCAATTCTAACCATGCCAGCTGATGATATCACTCATCCAATTCCAGACCTTACTGGTTACATTACTGAGGGACAGATTGTCATGAGCAGAGACCTTCATAGGGGAGATATCCATCCTCCTGTAGATGTCCTGACCAGCCTTTCACGTTTGATGAATCAGGGCATTGGAAAGGGAAGGACAAGAGAAGATCATCGAAGTCTTGCAGACCAACTCTATTCTACCTATGCACAAGGCAAGGATGCAAGATCACTTGCAGCTATTGTGGGTGAGGAAGCATTAAGCGATCTTGACAGAAAGTTTCTAAAGGTGGCCAACAGCTTTGAAAGAAAGTTTGTCAACCAAGGAATGGATGAAAACCGTTCCATTGAACAAACCTTGGATATTGGTTGGGAATTGCTTGACGAACTTTCAGACTCTGAATTGAACCGTATCAAGCCTGAGTTTATCGAGAAATACAGAAAAAGGACTACAGGTGGAAAGTAGGGCTTGCCATCAGTAACTAACATTCGACCCACTCGTCTTGAATACATCCGCACAAAAAGAAGAATAAAGATAGCACAAAAGGGCCTAAAGTTACTAAAACTAAAAAGACAGGCTCTAATTTTAGAATTTTTCAATACCAGCAAAACTGCAGCCTCTCTGAGAAGCGCCTTGCAAGCAGAGCTCATCAAGGGCTATCAGGGCATAATGATGGCAGAGATGTTGGCCGGTTCCATGAGGCTGGAAAACGAGGCAATGAAGATTCCACAGCTTAGCAAATTACAAATTACTTCAAAAAATGTAATGGGTGTTAAAATCCCAAAGATTGGTAGGGAACAAAATGGGCAGATTCTTACAGAACATTTGCTAGAGTTGCCGCCGTCGATTAACGAAGCAATAAAGGCTTACCAAAATGTACACAAGATGGTGCTTGAGGTGGCAGAGAAGGAAACAGCACTGCGCAAACTTTTGCTGGAAATCGAAAAAACAAAGCGTAAATCAAACGCCATCGAAAATGTATTCATACCTAGATTGCAGGCTGCTGTCAAGTTCATCACGTTTAGGCTAGATGAGATGGAACGTGATACTTTCATAATGCTAAAGACAGTCAAACGAAAGATGGGAGAAAGAGAAGAGCAAGCCCGACTCAAAAAGGAGAAGGAGATAGTTGCCTAGCTTTAAGAATGAACAACAGCGAAAGTTCTACTTGATAATAAGAGCTTTCAAGTTCGGAAATATCTTTGGAACAGTTGCTCTTGCAATATACGCAGGAAGGCATTTTCTAGGAGTTTAAAATGTCAACTGCAGAAAAATACGTCAATTCACTCAAGCAGATAAAAGAAGCAGAAGATGGAACACAAACACAAATAGACGAGCACAAGAAAAAAGTTTCAGAAGAATTTAGAAATTTTGAAAGTTATGTATCTAAAACAATTGCCACTACAAAGACTGATGGCGAAAAATCAGTGGAATCAAATGTGGAACAATCAAGAAAAAAGGCCACAACAGAAACAGAAAAGATAATCGACGATGCAACTAACAAATCAAAAACAGTCTCTGCTAGAATTGATGCGCAAACTGTACAAGAAATAATCAATATTTTGCTAAAAGAGGTATAGATTTGGTTCTAAAACCTATACCAATGGCGCGCATTGCAGTGCTTGGACTGAGAAAAGAGAGACAGACCATAGTTTCAATTCTTCATGATCTAAACGCAGTTCAACTCGAACCCCTCTCAAAAGACATTGCAGCACTGATGAGAAATGAACGCGATGATGATATGTACAGGCAAGTTTCAGACCAGCTCTTAAGGATGAAGGCTTTGAGGACTGCCCTGCCTCCGACATTGATCACACAATGCCAAAGATTTGGTTCTATGGACCAGCTCATGGAGGGAACAAAGTCTATTGATATAGACGCCAAGGTTGCATCATTAGAGAAAGAAAAGGAAACACTCCTGACCCAACTCAAAGAAACTGAAAACAACATCAAGTTGGTTGAAGAATTCTCATTTTTCCCTGAAGATTTCAATGTGTTGCAACTTTCATCTTCCAATTCTTATTTTGGCAGAGTGGATCAAAAGAACTCTGCCGGCTTTAAGCAAGCATTAGAGGTACACAGCCAAGATGTCTTCCTGTATACCAAGGAAGGAAAAGATGCAACACGAATTATTTTGGTCACTTTTCCAAACTTTCCTCCACACGCATTAGCTACTGTAGTACAAGAATACAATGTCAAACTTGAGGCAGTACCAAAACTAAAGGGAAAGGCCTCAGAGCTGAGCCAGAGTCTAAAGAACAAACAAAATGAAACCACTCAAAAAATAAATGAAATTGATAAACAACTAGCAGAAATTTCAAAGAATAATTATGTAAACATCGTATGCTTGGAAGAACAACTAGAAATTGAGAACAAAAAACTCGAGGTAGTCGATAACCTTGGCGTTACTTCAGATTCCTTTGCTCTGGAAGGATGGATACCCAAGTCAAAGGTAAGCCAATTAAAGAATAGTTTTGACCAGCATTCAAAGGGAACACTGCTTTTTGAGCTGGAAACCGAGGAGAACCCGCCAACATTATTTGGCAACCCAAAGAGATTCAAACTGTTTGAGGCCTTTATCAGATTCTACTCGCTGCCATCAGGAAAAGAGTTTGACCCTACGCTAATCTTTGGAACTCTCTTTCCAATATTTTATGGGATGATGATAGGCGACTTTGGTTATGGCCTTGTCATCTTGCTTGTATGCAGATGGGTAATTCGAAGAGTAGAGGGTGGAAAGAAGAGCTTTAACATCATGCCTACGCCACTGCGTAAGTTTGCCTTGACTATATTGAAACCACGACAAATGGTAAAGCTAGCAAAGGCCATGACACCTGGAGCAATTATTGCAATGGGACTAGGATTTGTGTTTAATTTGTACTTTGGATTCCATCCTAACGTATACTTGTTCAGCTATCTCAATACCGTACTTGGGTTGCATTTGCCCGCCAGCGGCGCATTCTTTGATCCTATTACTGGACTACGAAAACTATTGCTCATAGCTGGATACATAGGACTAGGCATGGTCACATTTGGGTTAATCCTTGGCATCCTCAACACCTTAAGAGAAGGAGAGAGAAAGCACGCAATAGGCAAGGGCGGCTGGCTGCTCTTTGGATGGGGGGTAGTCCTTACTGGATTGGCACTATTGCACCACCAGCATGTCAACCCAATTCATCACATAGAGGGAGTTGGCTATGTTGGCCTGATGCTTGCCGGAATTGGACTCATGTTCTACGGAGAGGGTGTAAGGGCAATCATGGAGCTACCATCCATAGTGAGCCACATTCTGTCATATACCAGGCTTGTTGGAATTCTGCTTGCATCTGTAATTCTTGCTGATGTGATTGACTTTATCTTCATCAAGACACTGCATCACTCGATACCTTTCATCATACTTGGAGTAGTCATCGTTTTCATAGGCCACATATTCAATATCATCATAGGCGTCTTTGAGCCTGGTATACAGGGGGCAAGATTAATCTATGTGGAATTTTTCTCCAAATTTTACCACGGCAACGGAAGACCCTTTAGACCATTTGGAACAACAAGAAAGTATACCTATGATCAGTATGAACTAAAGGCCAAAGAATAGATTCCAAAATCAATAGTATTTTAGTTCGTTAACATCCAATATTCTAGTACAGAACCTGCATCTTAGAACAAGTCCTGTCTTGTCCACCACATCCATCACAGGCTCAATATCTTCATCACTGTTTGAGATACAGTCAGGATTTGAACACTTGAAGATTCGCTCTATCTCATTTGGCAGCGCCACGCGCCTCTTCTCAACCAATTTGTATTCCTTGATGATATTGACAGTTACCTTTGGCGCAATGAGTGCAAGTTTGTTAGTATCAGAATCTTGTAGAAATCTATTCTCTACCTTTATGATGTCTTTTTTTGCAACCTTTGAGCTGGGAACATTGAGTGCTATTGTAATTACATTGCCGTCCTTTCCATCTATGGCAAGTGCATTGAGTACCTTGAGACCCTTGCCAGATTCAATATGATCAATAACGGTACCATTTTTGATCTTTCGAACTATCAGGTCTGATTCTGACATTGGAATAGTTTTTGTACTACTCCTATATAATAGTGAACTACGATGAGCAATACTTTTTTCCAAAAAGATATTGTCTCGGTACGTGATTTTGATAAACAAAAGTTTGAGGAAGTTTTCCAAGCTACAGATAAAATAATTGACATGAATCCAAATGAGAGAAGAGAACTTGCGCGAGGAAAAACTCTTGGCTATCTTTTCTTTGAGCCAAGCACCAGAACACGATTGAGCTTCGAGTCTGCAATGGCCTCACTGGGGGGCACCTCTCTTGGCATATCTGACGCTTCCTTCTCTTCTGCAAAAAAGGGTGAAAGTCTTGCTGATACAGTTAGAATAATGTCGCTATATTCAGATGTGGTTGTTTTGCGGCACCAGCTTGACGGATCCAGCAGGTTTGCTGCCGAAGTATCAGAAAAACCGCTTATTAATGCTGGAAGTGGAACTGAAGAGCATCCAACGCAGGCAATACTTGATCTTTATACACTTAGAAAGGAAAAGAAACGAATTGATGGTCTTAAGATTGGAATAGTTGGAGACCTAAAATATGGAAGAACAGTCTACTCGCTTTTGTATGCCCTGAGCAACTACAAGGTTGATGTCAGATTGATATCTCCCCCTGCCCTTAAGATACGTTCAGACTCTACATATGAGATAAGAAAAAGGCTTTCGTATACGGAAACAACAGACCTGGAAGAAAATCTAGATGACCTAGACGTTGTATATGTAACAAGGATACAAAAGGAAAGGTTTGCCGATATGGAAGAATATGTGAAAGTAAAGGGTAGTTACAAGATTGGACTGGAGTTGATGAAAAAAACGAAGGAGGATGTCATAGTGATGCACCCGCTGCCGCGCCTTGACGAGATCTCCCACAGCCTTGATTCAACCAATGCAGCAAAATATTTCAAACAAGCCCAGTATGGCAAGGAAACACGTGCAGCCTTACTTGCGCTAATTCTCAACGAAAAAGGAATCTAGCTATTTTGCCCTTCCAGCCTGCTTGGTATTTTATCCCACTGACAATGCTGCTTTTGTGCCTGTAGCATGTGACAAAATAAAGCAACGCAAGGACGGAATATTATGCAGAAGACTCTCGTCCTGATGTGGTATCAACTTTATCTATATTACATTGCCACAAGCTTGACATTTTCCATCTTTCGGTTTATTTTGAAATCTTTTGTCATGGTTCCAATCTTTTCAGAATCTCCGTGTAGCAAAAATAACTCCATGCATTTGTTTCCGTCAACCTTGCTATGTAGATGCGTGCCAATTAGGTCTTCATGATTATGTTTAATGCCTGTGACTATCTGTTCAGATTCTTCGTTGTGAATAACCATCAGGATGGCATGAATCTGGCCAGTAAGGCCCGACCTCTGTTTCTCTTCTGATACCAAATTTCTAATTCCAGCCCGAATGATTTCTGATCTTCCGGAAAAACCCATTGTTTTTTGTAACTTGTCTATCTCTGACAAGATCTCGGTATTCAGTGAGATTGAAACAATTGGCATGGCGTGAATATTATTAACTATCTTATAAGTCTAGCAATAATTATTATTAACATTTTATGGATTAATTCCTAAACCAATTGGGCCCAAATTAGGATTCTTCTGTTAGGTGACTAGATGGCAACAAACTTGATCATGTCCATCTTTCGGTTTATTTTGAAATCTTTTGTCATGGTTCCAATCTTTTCAGCATCTCCATGAAGCAAGAAAAGATCCATACATTTGTTGTTCTGAATTTTATTGTGCAGATGTGTTCCAATCAAATCCTCATACCTGTGTTTTGTGGCAGTAACCATCTCCTCAGAATTCTCATCATGTACCACCATTAGGACTGCATGAATGTGACCAGAAAGATTTGCTCTCTGTTTTTCTTCTGATATGAGACCACGAATTCCAGCCCGAATGATTTCTGACCTTGCAGAAAACCCAAGTGCCTTTTGCAATTTTTCCATTTCCAACAACATTTCTTCATTTAGAGAAATGGTAATGATGGTCATTCTAATTGCAAACTGGATTATTCAGGCAATGAAGGTTAGCACCAGTAAGAATGGCACCGCCAAGGTCTGCGCTATGTAAGTTTGCACCATACAGATTGGCATTTGTCAGATTGGAACCATCAAGCCTTGCATCAG
>JBOGRA010000006.1:0-32818 GCA_050749325.1 Nitrosotalea sp.
GCACTAGATAGATAATGCATTTTTTACATTTAAACCAGTCTATAGTTCCACATGATTTACAGATTCATCTTGGTTAATGCATACTCTAATGACTTGTGTATCACATAGAATGGTGTTTGGTCGCTTACAGTTTGTGCTCTTCCAGCATAAGGATTGCATATCTCATATCCAGTGAATCCATTAGCGTTTTGATGGAATGTGGCTTGCGCTTCTGCAAAGCATGACCAGTTAGTCATTACATTAGTCATAGAGTATGACTCTGTACTCTCTGCGCTAATGACGGGCGTCTTGTCTGTGTAGAGAGTTATCGTATTTCCTGATATTGTATATGGTGCTGTCTTGTCCACCCAATTGTAGTTGCTGTTTACTGCTCGCTCGAACTGTATCACATAATCACAGCCGGGATTTGACTTGTTGGTTAGTTCTTGAACTATACCGATATATCTTGAAGTTTCATTGTGTTGTGCCAGTACCTTCAGTGTCATGTTAACAACATGTAACGAAATAGACTGGTCTATTGGCTGTAGAACGCAGACTGTCTTTTGTTGTACCTGAGCATGAGCAGTCGTTGCCGGTACCACATACGTATCTACCGAAAACATAACCGTCACAGACAGGGCTGCTAGCATCACAAGTTTCCAGTTTCCAAACTCAGACAAGTGAGGCCTCCGCCAGCTTTAGGTTGTTTTTTGATACGTAGAAATCAACAATAATATCAAGTTCGTTTGAGATGGTTCTCTTTTCAAGATCAGATAGTTGCCTCAACTTCTTGAAGACTACTTCCTTGAGTGTTGCAGTTGTGAATCCTTTGGCTTTCTTGCCCATACAGTAACTTTACTGTATATTCATATATAAAAATCTACAGTAACTTTACTGTATGTATAATCAAAGTTAATCTTAAATGAACAAATACGGTAACTTTACCGTATGGCAAGAAAAGACTGGGTCAGCGCAAACATTCCTGTGGGGCTGGCAGAGAGACTAGATGAGTTCCTAAAGACAGATGATTCCTACAAGATGGGCTACACCAACAGAAACCAGATAATTGTAGATATAGTCAAGGACTTTTTGCAGACGTGGGAACCCAAGGGTGAAAAACGCAGATCCAGGGGTTAGTATGTTAGATCTCAAGTCTTGAGAGCAATTTTGTTGCTATACCAAAAAATACCGCAGCAAGAACTGTAAGAACAATCATCTCATACCCAACAGTATCAGTAAAACTGCCAAATATTCCAGCACGCACAACATCTACAAGATATGTTAGAGGGTTGAGATAAAACGCAGTTGCAAGGATTGGAGGAGCGCCCTGAGCAGGGTAAAATGCCGTGCTCACAAATGCAAAGAACAAAAATACCGTATTGATTACCACGTTAAACCCCTCGCTTGATTTTAGCCTGGTGGATATGATGGATGCAATGGAACCAAATAGTATGGCACCAGTCATTGAAGCAAAGACAACAAGCGGTATGGTCAGTACATTAAACTCTACCGACTTGAAAAATATCGGATACCCTATTGCTGTTATCAATCCAGCGGATACAAGCCCAATGATTCCAATTGTATATACATTTGACAAGATATATTGCGCGCGGGTAAATGGACCGACCAGAATCTGCTCAAACATTCCGTGCCTCCTGTCATTCCAGATTATGATACCGGAGATGAGTGTGCTGTTCATTATGTTAAAGCCAATCATGCCAGACGCAATAAATGCAGGATAGTTCAAGTTCTTTGAGCCAAACGGAACGTTATGAATCAGCGCAGTATATGCAAACCCTGCAACGAAAATATAGATGACTGGAAATATCACTTGCCATATCACAAAGCCCATGTTGAGCGATATGGTAAGATTCCTATTTACCAGACGAAATATTGGATGCATTTGAGTTTTTCACCACTGTAAGAAAGATCTCTTCAAGGCTTGTCGGTACCACACTTAGGTCCTCCACTGGAATGTTGTTTGATTGTAGCACCTGCAGTGTCTTTACCAAAACCTGCTCCGAGTCTGCAGAGTGTATTGTAATTACCGTTCCTTCGTCATGGACGACCTCATAGTTTCCAACCCCCTGCAATATACCTGATATCTCTTGCATGGGTCCTATGCGAATCTTAATTGTCTTTTCCCTCCCAAACTTATTTTTGAGCTCGTCCGGTGTATCAACAGCAATAATTTTTCCCCGGTTTATTATGGCAATCTCGTCGCAGAGATATTCTGCCTCCTCAAGTATGTGCGTTGTAAAAAATATTGTTAGTCCATCGCGTACCTTTGCCTTGATATAGTCAAGCAGGCCCCTTCGTGCAGATGGGTCAAGGCCAGCTGTTGGTTCGTCTAAAAACAATAGGTCCATGTCATGCATAAACTCTCGCGCAACCTGGACCCGCCTTCTCTGCCCAATTGAGATGTCATCGTTCTTCTTTTTCCTCATATCCTGCAGGTCAAAAGCAGTGAGAAGCTCCTCCACTCTATCACGTCTTGTCTTGGTGTCAATGTCCCACATCATGCCATATTTCTCAAGGGATTTTTCTACAGTAAGTGTCGGCTCGTAGCTTGGCTGCTGTAACACCACCCCAATCTTTTTTCGTACATCAAGAGGATGTCGCGACGCGTCTATTCCAAGAATGGTAATTGTGCCGCTGCTTGGAGGAATCAATGTAGTCAAAAGTTTCATGGTGGTGGTCTTGCCTGCACCGTTTGGCCCCAAAAATCCAAATATCTTGCCCGACTCTACTGATAGATCAATCCCATCAACTGCAATTACATCGCCGTATGATCTGAAAAGTGATTTTGCCTCGATGCAGAGCATTTATTGACTTGCTTTTTCCCACTAATCTAGGTTCTGGAATTCAGACTTGGCGGCTAAACTAGAACCGACATATTTTACATATATCTCTATTTTTCTCGTTATTTTGGAATTTACCAAATGGAAGGTGCGCTGTGTTGAAATTACAGATATCGACAATTTTGTCCACATTTCAATGTAGCAAAGCAGCAGATCGCTGTAACTGAAAATTCTTAATAATGCACATATACTAACTGAGTTTGATTTGTCCGAATTTGATTCATTGATGAATAAACTTCTTGAGCAAAAACCAGAGGTCTCAAGAGATGATATAGAAATAATGATCCAGAAAAAGAAGGAGAAGATAGGGGCAGGTTATCTTACAGACCAAGGCGCCCTCTTTCTTATTGCGTCAGACCTTGGCGTATCATTGAGCGAGCCACTAAAGGTCGAGATGGGACTCAAGGACCTCTATGTTGGTGCAAAGGAGATTACACTTGAGACGCGTGTGATGAATGTCTATCCAGCAAAGCAATTCTCAAGAAAGGACGGCTCCCAGTTTCTTTTGCGTAACATGACAGTATATGACGGAGATTCCAGAGCAAAGGTGAAACTATGGGATGAAAAGGCAAACCTCCCTGGCATCGAGAACCTAAAGCCAGGAGATCTTGTCAGGATAATCAAGGCCTATGTAAAATCTGACATGAAGGGAAATCCGATAATCAACGTCGGCTCAGGATCTACCGTAGAGCCAAACAACACGCAAAGCAAGATTCCAGGTCTTGACGCAATAACAGACAATGTATCAAACGTAAAGGAGAACCAGCAGAATCTAGTGGTGTCAGGAATTTTGGATGGAAACATCCGTACTACAGAGTTTACTAATTTCAAGGGAGAGCCAAGCAAGGCATTACAGCTTCGACTAAAGGGCAATGACGGTACAATAATTCGTGTTGTACTGTGGAACAAGGACGAGAACTCTGTTCCAAAGGTAGTCTCTTCTGGTGCAAAGGCACGATTGATAGGGGTGAACACAAAGATGGGCCAGATGGGACTTGAGCTTCACGGAGACGAGGGAACGATATTAGAGATAGAGGGTTCAAAAGAGATAGAACCGATTGTTGTTAGAATTTTGTCTGCCACAAAGAGCGAGTCTGGAAGCAGGCTGCTTGTTGGAACGATACAAGATAAAAAGCTAGTAAACATCATAGATGCTTCTGGGATTACATCAGATCTCAATGTTGGCGATGTCATCGAACTCTTGCCATCAAAGGTATACGGAAACTCTGTGACAGTTGAACAAGATTCCTCCATAAAAAAAATTGATGATCAGAAGATGCCCACATTATCAGATGTCAGGACAAAGATAAGAGATGTCAAGCCATCAGACGGAACCTATTGCGTCGAGGCCATAATTTTAAAGGCGCCACAAAAGCGCGAGGTGCAAACAAAGACAGGCGAGTCCATCTCACTTTCCGAGACATTTGTCGAGGATGACACAGGTCAGATCTGGCTCAAGGGCTGGCGCGCACAAGCAAGGCTGCTAGAACAGTTCTCCCAAGGAGAGATAATCAGCGTTACAGGTGTTACCGCAAAGCCAGGTCTTGAGGGAAGAACAGAAATATTTCTTTCCGCATATTCAGTAGTTACAAGAAAGAACTAGTCCCAGAATCCTCGCGTGGTAACATACTGCCTTTCTGCTTCGTATATCTGCCGGTAAAGTTCTTCTTGGTCTACCATGTTTCTTAGTATCCTTGCCCCAGTGTCAGCACCAACGCCATATCCTGACAACACAACAAGCGCAGTACTTCCAAAATTTTCCAACAGTGATGAAACCTTCCATGCCCGGTTGAACTTGTGGTTCTCCTCTGCAGTTATTTTTTTTCCCGCTGCCTTTTTTTGCACTATCTTTGATAGGTCATAGTCAGAGTAAAACGTAGCAGAGACCTGCCTTGACTTGCAGTGCGGACAAACAAGTACCCCACTTACTTCACGAGTCTCTACCACTTTTTCCCACTTGCCACAGCGCATGCAGACAAGCCTATGTCTTGTCTTGACAAGCCGCGCTTTTACCAAGTCAAGCACCCCCTTGTCAAGGTTAGCAGGAGACGAATAGTATTTTGTTGTGTGGTCCAAAATGGGCTCTGCAAGTTTTGAGAAACTATCGACCTCAAACCATCGCGATATTATTGTGCCATCTCGTATCTTGTCAAGAGTCTTGGCTGTTCCCTCCAAGTCATACTTGTCGTGGAAGAGTTCCCGCAGTGCTTCCTTTGCAAGTACAGTACTTGAATATCTTTCATAGAGAAACCTTGCAGACTTTCTGTCATATACTGCCTCCCTGCCTACGATTCCAAATTTTTTTGCGACACACCAGGTCCTCCAGTTTACGTTATGGGTTCCAGACAGTGATGCACGAACGATTGATTCCAATTCATACTTGTCTTTTAGTACAGATAGTACCGAGTCCTCGTTGATTCTCCCATTTGACGACATCATTATTCTATATGCATCAGATCTAGAATCAACAAGATATCCACTCTTTGCAGAAAGCATTGCAGAAAGAATCGTGGCAAGTGTCGCATTGATTCTTGTTCCAAAGCACGCATGCATGACTATATTGTTTCTGGCACGCTGGGACTCGACAACAATTGTTTTCTCGTCTGGAATTGTGTCCATCTTCAGACTTTCAATTATCTTGTTTGCAAGTGGCTCGTGCTTTATCTTGGTACGGTATATTCCAACCTTTCTTGCAGTGGCAAAATCAACCGGGATGTTCTCGCCCTCCCAGTATGGAACATTTATCCCGGCAGACTGGACTGGTTCTACGTTTATCTTAAGTGAGCTGTCATCAACGTTTAAAATTCTCCATTGCATCCCGCGCAGCACAAAGACATTTCCTGGGTCGCCGTGATCGCCCACAAATCTCTGGTCAAGGCTTCCGATTATTTTTTTTGATACGGTATCGAGTACCTTGAATTTCAAGATGTCAGGAATTGTGGACAGGTTTTCAAAATAGTACTTAAATGAGCGTCCTCTTTTTTTGAACACCATCTCTTCTTTATCAAAAAATACAATCGAGCCGTTATGAAGGATTTCCAGCACACCAAACAGGTCCTCAAGTGTTGTCTCTCGAAACGAATATGCCAGGTTTATCATCTTTAGTGCAAAGTCAATTGGAACAGTTCCGAACTGCATTGTCATGCCAACCAAGTGATGGGCCAGCACATCTAGTGCGTTATCATGAACTATTTGGTCCTCGATTGATTTTTCTCTGACACGCTCCAGTATGGCAAGTACCTCAAACTCGTCATCTGCATTGTTAGTTACTATCAATCCCTTTGCAGACAAGCCCCTGCTGTGCTTGCTTCTGCCAATTCTTTGCACAAGTTTTGATACCTGCCTTGGCGAACCATAGTGTATCACAAGTTCGACTGATCCAATATCAAGTCCAAGTTCAAGCGATGATGTGCAAACCACAATGCCAGACCTCCCCTCCCTTAGCGTCTCTTCTGTCTCTTCCCGTACCTGTTGTGAGAGAGATCCGTGGTGCATGTTTATTCGTAAGCTAGACCTCTCCTTTAGGACGGATGCAAGATATTCTGACTCGCCCCTGGTATTTGTAAACAAGAGCACTGGCGAGCTTGCATAGTGTTTGGTAACGTAATCTATGACATAATCAACAACATCTGTTATGGTCCCGTCTACATACCTTACCTCAACGTCATACTTTCTAATTGAGCGGTCCTCTATTATCTTGCATCTTCTTTTTGTTCCTACCACAAACTTGGCGGCCTCTGAGGTATTTCCTACTGTTGCAGAAAGACCAACTCTCGTTACAGGAAATTTTGTGTTTGCCTGCAGCCGCTCAAGACTTATCGATAACTGCGCGCCGCGTTCGTTTCCCAGTAGCTCGTGCACCTCATCTATTACAATCCACTCCAGTTCGTTAAGCGCTTGTAACATTGCAGGCTGTGTCAGTAAAATTATGATGGTCTCAGGAGTTGTTATCAGTATATCGGGAGGTTCCAGTGCAATCTTTTTTCTAACTGACTGTGACGTATCACCATGACGAATCTGAATTGTAAGGCCCTCATTTTCTGCATATCTAATGACTCTTAGAAAGACATCACGGTTTAGTGCCCGGAGCGGAGTGACATATAGCGTCTTTATCTTTCCATGTTTTTTTGACTTGGCAACCCTGTCAAAGATTGGAATCACGGCAGTCTCTGTCTTGCCAGAGCCTGTTGGTGCAATAACCAGTGAATCAATCTTTTGATATATTACAGGAACAGCTTTTTTCTGGATCTCAGTTAGGTGCTCAAAACCAAGATTGCGAAACTTGTTCTCTAACTCAAGCGGTGGAGGATGCAGATGACTCTGATTCTTTTGCCTGTCTTGTTCTAGATCTCTCGTATACCATTGCACCAACTATGCCAGCACCAAATAAGATAACTATCATAATCGGTATTTGATCGAAAATTCCTGCCATGAGTCACGTTACAACCACAGTGATAAATATCTTTAAGATATTTCCACTAGGCCCTGCTCAGATATACCATATGACACCTCCTTTTTTGCGCCAAATGCAGGCAGTACCTGTGCAGAAAACTTGTTGCCCTCTTTTGATAGCCTGATCTTTTTGTGGGTAAAGATGCTAATTGACCTGTCAAGGTTCTCCCTGTCTTGCTCCCCAGACCTTCTGACAACGTTAGTTATAACAACTGGAATCTTGTTTTGCACGCAAAGCAGGCTAAGCGAGTGCATGTATTCCATGAATTTTATGTGTTTTTCAAGCGAGTTTGACTCCTTTGAATACTCGAACGAAAAAAGATCCGTGATGTTGTCTACTACAACTAGTCCGGGACTTGATTGCGGTATATTTTTGAGATAACGGATTTGCTCGGCGGTATTTGTCACTCGTGCAACAATGATGTTGCCTAAAAGATCTGGCGCAAGTTGCTTTGCATGCATTAACTGAAGCATTCTTTCAGGTCGAAAGCTACCGCTTGTGTCCTGATAAATTATTTTTTCACGGATTGCATTGATACAAATCTGCATTACAAGTTGCGTTTTTCCGCTTCCGCTGGGCCCAAAGATGTCAGTTATGATACCACCAGATATTCCCCCGCCCAATAGATTATCAAGTCTTGGCAGACCAGTTGAGATCAAATCGATTCTCTAGAAAATACTGGAAATTAAATGGTATAAGTGATGATCGGGAAGGCTTTTATTTACGATTTCAAGCACCTGTGACAAGTGAATTATTAATTGTCGCAACCACCGACTCAAAAACGACCTCTGACAACGCTGCAAAAAGGTGTTAACAAAAAGGTTACAGTCAGACTCAAAAGCGATATAGAATACAAAGGAAAGATGAATAATGTTGATTCATACATGAATCTAATCATGACAGATGCAGAAGAGGTCAACGGTGGCAAGGTGGTTGCAAATTATGGTAGAGTTATCGTAAGAGGCAATAATGTACTTTTTATCAAACTAGAAAATGAGCTGTAATGACCCTGACAATGAAAGAAGCTGGTAGGAGCTATCTATTTACTTCAGAATCGGTCACCGAAGGTCATCCAGACAAGGTGTGTGACCAAATTTCAGACGCAATCTTGGACGAGTTCCTAAAACAAGACCCCGATTCAAGAGTTGCAGTTGAAACCATGACAACCACAGGAATTGTCGTTGTTGCAGGCGAGGTCACATCAAAGGCAAGTTTTGACATTCAAGATGTTGTCAGAAAGACAATCAAGGAGATAGGCTATAACGATCCCCAATATGGTTTTGATGCTGACTCGTGCAGTGTCCTAGTTTCGATCCATTCCCAAAGTCTCGACATCTCAAATGGAATATCTGCCAACGAAAACAAGGAACAGGGAGCAGGAGACCAAGGACTGATGTTTGGCTATGCAACAAACGAGACTGCAGAGTTTATGCCTATGCCAATAATGCTTGCACACAAGCTTACCCAGCGTCTTGCAGAGGCAAGAAAGAAAAAAGAACTCCCATGGGCAAGACCTGACGGAAAATCACAGGTTACCGTAGAATATGAAGACGGCAAGCCAAAGAGAATCGAGGCCATTGTTGTTTCAACACAGCATTCTCCTGACGTTACAAACGAAGAGATAAAAAAAGAAATTATCTATAAAGTGATCAAGCCAGTCTGCGGCAATCTATGGAACGATAAAATAAAGATTCACGTAAATCCAACTGGAAGATTCGTAATTGGCGGGCCTCCTGGAGATGCAGGACTTACGGGAAGAAAGATAATTGTGGACACATATGGCGGCATGGGAAGACATGGTGGTGGAGCATTTTCCGGAAAAGACCCGTCAAAGGTAGACAGGTCGGCGTGTTACATGTGCAGATATATCGCAAAAAATATTGTAGCAGCAGGACTTGCAGAACGCTGCGAGGTCCAAGTTGCATATGCAATAGGCATGGCACAGCCAGTTTCCCTCATGATTAGCACGTTTGGCACAAGCAAAATTTCAGAAGAGCAGATCGAGAGCCTAGTTAGAAAACACTTTGATATGAGGCCTGCTACAATCATATCTCAACTGAAATTAAAGAACCCAATTTACAAAAAGACTGCAGCATATGGACATTTTGGAAGAGACGAGCCAGAGTTTACTTGGGAAAAGACAGACAAGGCAGACACGCTAAGAAAGGCGGCAGGCCTGTAGTATTTTACCATATTTTGTAAATTCAATTCCAGAAATGCTGACAAGTTTCCTGGGGTTTCCAATATAATCACCCACTAGAATGCTAAGATCATCGACACCAAACTGTGATGCATTAGAACATATAGCATCGTGATATGCCTTCTCAAAGTCCACATGTCTGATTTGTACCCCGTCTCCTACCAAGTCCCTTACAAAGCGATTATACGTTACAGCCTTTGGACCAACAAGGTCAATTGTCTTTTTCGAGAACTTTTTTCCACGTATGGCACTCATTACAACTCTTGCCACATCTGATACCAAGATAGGTTGTAGTCTGTATTTCCCAGAGCCTACAATGACAACAGAGTTCCTGCTTAGCTGGCTTGAAAGTATCTTTGAGAGCGGATCATTTCTTCCCATGATATACGAGGGTCGAAATATAGTATAATCAAGTCCAGATTGTACAATCTCTTGCTCTGCCCTGAATTTTGAGATAAAATATCCCAGCGTAGATTTTTTATCAACACCAAGACCGCTTAGGTAAATTATTTTCTTGATTCCAGATTTCTTGCATAGTGCAACTGCGTTTCTTGTAAGGTTTACATTTACAGTGTCATAGTCAGAGCCTGCCGTCTGTCTTCCCTTTCCAATAAAATGCAGAAAAGCTGCAGACCCTTTCACAGAACTAACAAGGGTATCTTCTGTAAGGTCTTCGGATATTATGGCCCGCCCAAAATCAACTGTCTTTTTTCTGCCCTTTCTCACTAGTGATACAACATCAAACTCATTTTTTGCAAGAAACTTGCCTACATTTTTTCCCACAAATCCATTGGCGCCAGAGATGACTATCTTATTCATGTACACCCACAATATATCCGACAAATTAATTTTGGTGTTGGTTTAACACATAGATGCTTGAAGAACCTATCTGACTGCTATCAGATTCTAGGCGTACAAAAGGGAGCGTCACAAAAGGAGATCAAGAATGCATACAGACAGCTCTCGCTCAAGTATCATCCGGACAGAAACAAGGTCGACACGGGCGGGGAAAAATTCAAGCAGATTACAGAGGCATATCAATTGCTTCGACTTGAAGAAAAGTCAAGGACAAAGGTCTCTGAGACAGATGTTGCGACAAAATACACACAGTTTTGGAAAAAGTATGAAGGCAGTAAGATGAATGACGATTTTAATTTTGGGCCTAACTTTGCGGGATTCAAGAATCCATTTGGGGCAAGCGTCCAAGAAGAGTACAGCCACTTTCGGGAAAAGGAGTATTCCTTTAAGATTACGCATGTCATACTTTACGGCGGCCTTGGCCTGATTGCGTTATGGATAATACTGGCTGAAATCTTCAAGTGATATCACATAAGGATTAATACAGAAAAAAGTAATCATCCACATGGAATCTGACTCTGTGCTAAAAGGGAAGATGAGAACAGGTTATACCACTGGAACTTCGGCAACGGCTGGAGCAAAGGCAGGAACACTTGCCATTTTAAATCAAGAAAAGATAGACCGCATCGATGTTACACTACCAAAAAAATCCAAGATCCAAATAAAGATTGAAAAATGTGAATTTGACAAAAAATCTGCCCACTGCTACGTAATAAAAGATGGTGGTGACGATCCAGATGTTACCCACGGTGCAGAGATACACACAGAGATCTCAATAACAGATAACGTAGGCAAGATTGAGATAGATGGTGGTGAGGGGGTGGGCAGGGTGACAAAGCCAGGTCTTGGCCTAGAGGTGGGCACTGCTGCAATCAACCCTACACCAAAAAAAATGATTGTAGAAAACATCATCGAAGTTGCACATAACATTCTTAAAAAAAATGGAATCAAGGTTGTGATCTCAGTTCCAAAGGGAAAAGAGCTTGCACCAAAGACTGACAACCCACGGCTTGGCATCCTAGGTGGCATCTCAATTCTTGGCACAAGTGGAATTGTTGTCCCGTATTCTACTGCCTCGTTTGCAGCATCAATTAGGCAGAGCATCGATGTTACAATTGCAATGGGAAATGATATCGTAGTTCTGACAACAGGTGGTAGAAGCGAAGATTATGCAAGAAATATCATTACTCTGCCAGACCACTGCTTTGTCCAGATGGGAGACTTTTCAGGTTATACAGTACAACAGTGCGCAAAAAAGGGAATAAGAAAGGCATACGTTGCAGGCTTTATTGGAAAATTGACCAAGATGGGCATGGGTGTAAAGCAGACCCATGTAAAGGGTTCCAAAGTAGACATGGAATTTCTTGCAGAGATTGCACAAAAGTGCAACGCATCAAGTGATACTATCCAGAAAATAAAAAAAGCAAATACCGCAAGGCATGTCTTTGAGATAGTGTCGGCCAAGAATCTCAAGGACTATTTTGATCTTGTCTGCTCCCAAGTATACAACCAACTACGAAAACATTCCGAGGAAAAATTTGATATCTATGTAATCATGTTTGATTTCGACGGCAACGTGATAGGCAAGTTTCCGCGATAGTAACAGATATGTTCACTTGGAAAAGAGACAGTTTGTGGATACCGTAGCAATTGTCGCCATTACAAAAAATGGAATCGAGATGGCCAAGAACTTGAAGGGCAAGTTCCCAGGTTGGCAGGTCTTTACCCCATCCAAGTTTTCAAACAATGATTCCACGATTAACTGGTTTGATGATTCTACTACAGAAAAGATTGGTGAGTTGTTCAAAAAATATGATGCACTCGTTTGCGTCTTCTCGCTTGGTGCAGTAATACGCCTAGTTGCTCCCCACATGAAGGACAAAAAGACAGACCCCGCAGTGGTTGTAATTGACGATGCAGGTAAGTTCGTGATAAGTACACTATCAGGACATCTTGGCGGAGCAAACAAGCTTGCAGAGGAGATTGCAGACATTCTTGGCGCAACCCCGGTGATTACAACAGCTGCAGATGTTAACAAGACCATTGCAGTAGACTTGGTAGGAAAGGAGTTTGGGTGGCAGATTGACGATGACTCTACGGTAACAAAAATTAGTGCATTTATGGTAAACGAAGAAAAGATAGGTCTCTTCCAAGATGCTGGCGAAAAAAATTGGTGGATGCCAAAAAAAGATCTTCCAAAAAATGTTCACCAATATGCAAGCCTTGAAGAGATGGCAGGGTCAGATTGCAAAGGATTTTTGATAATCTCAGATAAAATGATGCAGGACAACCAGATACTGGTGCGCTCAGTGGTATACAGGCCAAAGACCCTGGTAGTTGGTGTGGGACTGCACTGGGATACAAGCAAGGATACGATTAGGGAAGGCCTAGAGTTTTGCCTCGCAAAGTTCAATCTCAGTCCCAAGTCAGTTACCAGGTTTGCATCAATCAAAAAGGAAGCCTTGGTTGCTGGGCTGCACGAGATTGCACAAGAGATGAAGGTTTCAGTAGATTACTTTGAAAAGCAAGAGCTTGCAGAAATTGCAATCCCTAATCCTTCAGATGTTGTCAAGACGTTTGAGGGGACTCCAAGTGTCTCAGAAGCTTCTGCAATCAAGAGCTCAGGCGGTACATTAGTAGTTGAAAAGCAGAAATTTCCCCCAAATCTTACCATTGCAATTGCTAGGATATTAAAATGAAACGAGGATTATTGTTAATCGACAGGGGTAGCCACGAAGATGACGTAAAGCAAGAGCTTCAATACATATGTGACAAGGTAAAGCAAAAGGGAGACTATCACGTATCTGATTACTGTTTTCTTGAGGTAGTCCCACCATATATCGAGGAGGGCATCAACACCTGTCTGTCTGCAGAGATTGAGTCACTTACCATAGTTCCTTATTTTCTTTATCCAGGAAGAAAGGTCAAGGCCGCTGTCAACACTGCCATAAAATTCCAGTCAAAGACCAAAGTAAAACTAACCATATCAAAGCCCATGAGCTTGCACAAGTCCTTGATAAGACTTGTAGACGAAAAGATACAGAGCATACTTGAAAAAAACAATGTCAATGCCACAAGAAAGGGTACGGATGTATTGATAATTGGACATGGAAGCAAGGACCCAAACGCAAGATCATCTCTCAAGTATGTCGCAGATGGGCTTGAGCCATTGTATAGAAACGTCAACTATTGTTTTTTAGAAATTGAAGAGCCCAACATACAGCAGGGTATAGACACATGTACAAAAAACAATCCAGATTTTCTTGTAGTGGTACCATATTTTTTGCACAAGGGAGCTCATGTAAAGCACGACATTTATGAGGACCTCAATCCCGCAATTGCAAATTCCGGAATAAAAAAAATATTTCTCTCCGAGCATCTAGGAATAGATGATAAGATGGTCGACTTGGTGCTTGAGAGGGCAAAGGAAGTGGAGAAATGATCACACAGAAGGGCCAGTCAATAGAGGATAAGAGCATGGAAATAATAGAGAGCGAGATAGGTACCCACCCTTACAGCCAAGACGAATGGACAATAGTGAAGCGAGTGATACACTCTACAGCAGATTTTGACTTTGCAAGGGATAACAAGATAATTTTTCACAAGAATGCAATAGAGAACGCAATAGCCGCCCTCAAGGGCGGGTGCAACATAATTGTAGATGTTAATGGAGTGGTAGGACTGTTAAACAAAGACAACCTGGGCAAGTTTGGAAACAAGGTAATTTGTGGCATTTCAGAGATGGTAGTGGTAGAGGAAGCAAAAAGGCTCAACAAGACTCGGGCCCAGACTGCAATGCGATTGGCTGCAAAAGAGATGGATGGGGCAATAGTAGCAATTGGAAATGCCCCCACTGCACTGCAAGAAGTAATCCAGATGGTAAAGGAAGGATT
This sequence comes from Nitrosotalea sp., assembly GCA_050749325.1. GTDB lineage: Archaea > Thermoproteota > Nitrososphaeria > Nitrososphaerales > Nitrosopumilaceae > Nitrosotalea. The sequence continues at coordinate 14,245 of JBOGRA010000006.1, forward strand.
GACAAAACCTGCACTCGTTGTTGGTATACCTGTTGGATTTGTCTGTGCCGCAGAGTCAAAAGAAGAGCTACGCCTGTCAGATATTGTACATATAACAAACCTTGGCCGCAAAGGAGGTAGTTCATGCGCATCTGCCATCTTAAATGCGCTATACATCATATTAAAACAAAGATTATCTTCTTGAGAATTTGACACAGTTCTCAACAAAGGTCTTTGCAACGTTTGGCATAGAAAAATGCATATGCATGTAGGACGCAAGTGTATTGTACTGTATCATGCCGTCTCTTTTTTGTCCTATGCCTATTCCGACATCCATCTTGTAGGCAAACTTGGAGTCCTTTGATATTGACTCTAGTTCAGAGAAATGAAACTCGTGTCCATGCAGGCTGGAATTTTTCGCGGATATGACACATGGCCTTGTTACATTTGTCAGTGTATAGTTTAGCTTTAGTTTTTTCTGCATGGCAGTGTCTGCCTCGTATAGCCCAATCATTTTGAATTTTTTTTCCTTGTATCTAATTGACCTTGTCAGATACATCAATCCCCCACATTCTGCGTATATTGGCAAGCCATCTTCGGCTTTTTCCCTTATCTCTTTTTTCATGGGACCATTTCTTTCAAGAAGTTCTCCCTTGACTTCGGGAAATCCCCCTCCGATATAGAGACCGTCACAGGATGGAATTTTTTTGTCATGAATTGGGCTGAAAAACTTGACAGCTGCCCCCGCCCTGCGCAGTGAATCCAGGTTCGCTTGATAGTAAAAATTGAATGACTCGTCTAGTGCTACTGCAATCTTTGCCCTTTGTTTTACCACGTTCTCTTTTGGCACAGATGACAGACTTGGCGCCTTTTGGCCTATCTCAATAATTTTTTCAATATTTATATGATCAGAATATGATTTGGCAATGGTCCTTATTTTTTTCCCAAGTGTTTTTGCTTCATTTACTGGAATCAATCCAAGGTGTCTTGATTCCATCTGTAGACCGGTATCTCGCGGAATCACGCCAACAATTGGCATGTCTAGTTTTGACAATGCCTGCCTGCAAAGATCCTCATGCTTTTTGCTTCCAATCTTGTTCAGTATGAAACCTGCAATCCTAGAATTTTTGTGGAATTTCACAAATCCCAGCGCAGTTGCTGCAATAGAGCGAGCTGCCTTGCTTGCATCAAGTACCAAAACAACTGGAGCCTTTACAATGTTTGATATATGATGCGTACTTGCAAAATTAGAGCCGCCTGTAAACCCATCATAGTACCCCATGACACCTTCTATCACCGATATGTCGTCATCTGAGTTTTGAACAAAATCCTTTAGCACTCCATGCCCCCCCATTAGCCACGCATCAAGATTTCGTGCAGGCCTCTTTGCTACTGATGAGAGATATGTTGGGTCAATAAAGTCAGGCCCCACCTTGAATGGCTGTACCGAGTATCCACGTTTTTTCATTCCATAGATTATTGCGGCAGCAATTGATGTCTTGCCTACTCCACTGCCTGTTCCAGAAAGAACTATCCTAGGTACATTCAATTTCGATCTACTACTTGAGCCTTGATTGAAGCCAGTATTCAATTTTCTTGTGATTGAAGAGCACTACCAGAATTATCTTTTATCAAACCAAATAACTGACGTATTGCTAGCTTGGGATGATTTGCTGCAAGCTTTATCATGTTTGCCAACCCAAATTCTGCTTTGACAAAATCTAGGAATTCTTCTGCAGAGAGGTCGTCAATTATTCCAATCTCACGATCCCATTCCTCGTCGCTTAGGCCAAGCCACCTGTACTGCACCTTTATTGCAGAGGCAATCTTGGAGCCAATTGCTTTTTTCATCGAATCTTCATATGGTTTCAAAGATTTTTTGGACGTGTCCCCAGAATGGATTGCATTTGCAGCCACCTCTCCTGCTTTCCTCCCAAATTCTATTGCATATCTTATTCCCTCCAGAACAAGTGGATTTGCCTGGCCTGCAGAATCTCCTACAAGTACAAGATTGTCATCAATGGTAGAAGATCGTAGGCCCTCGTTTGGGATCAAGCCATAATGAAATTCAATAGGAATTATTCTGCCAAGATCATCGAGCGGTTTTGGTCTTTTCTCAAGCAATTCCAAAAGCCGCTGTGTTGCATCTGCTTGGGACTCGGGCTTGCCTACGCCAACACCTATCCGAACCTTGTTTTCTCCCAGTGGAAAGACCCAAGCATATCCAGCAGGAGAGTATTTCTGTCCAACCATAAGATACCACGTATGCGGGTCTATCTTTTCCACATAGGCCTCATATTCTGCTCCGGCGCCAAACCTCTTCCATTGGGATACCAATCCAGTGAATTTTGCCACCACAGAATAGAATCCGCTTGCATCTATGACCACTTTTGAGCGAAATACAAGATCATCTTTTAGCGAAGTTGCCTTGACCCCACATAATTTTTTGTCCTCAAGGATGACATCGGTAACACCAGTTCGCAAGAATATGTCTGCACCAACATCTGCTGCCTGATATGCAAGAAACTGGTATGTCTTTCTAACATCTAGTACGGCTACTTCTGGTTCCTTACTTTTTTTTAGTATTACATTATTTGGCGAATAAAACGCATAATTTTGTATTGGGTTATAATATTCCGGAGGAATACCAAATGACCTTGCTTCTTTTATCCAAGTGACTCCACTTGTCCTGACGCTCTGCCCTATTGCCTCATCTCTTTCAAGTATTGCTACTTTTGCCCCCTTTTTTGCTGCACTCCATCCAGCTGACAGACCTGCAGGGCCTCCCCCAACCACAACAATGTCATATTCGTAGTTTCTTGTCATATATTGTCTATGGGTCTTTGACTTAACATAATAATCCTTTTTGAGGTTAATGCAACCCAAATCCCCAAAGCGTCAGATTTTTACTAGTCACAATAAAACTATCTTCGATGGAAAATGCTGGGTTGGTAATTGTATATACAGGCAAGGGAAAGGGAAAGACAACAGCTGCGCTTGGGATGGCACTTCGCGCAATAGGTTATGACTACAAAGTTTGCATGATTCAATTCATCAAGGGCTCGTGGCACTACGGCGAGATGACATCGTCGAAGAGACTAGAACCAGAGTTTGAGCTTACAGCAGTAGGCAAGGGGTTTGTTGGCATCATGGATGACAAGAGCCCCATTGAGGATCACAAAAAGATTGCAGATGAGGCACTTGCCATAGCAAAAGAAAAAATAACTTCAGAAAAATATGATATCGTAATTCTAGACGAAATAAACTATGCCGTCAATCTGGGATTAGTAAAGATCGATGATGTGTTAAAACTAATACAGACAAAACCTACAAACGTAAACCTAGTACTTACAGGAAATCATGTCAGAGATGAGATAATAGAATTAGCTGACTTGGTGACAGAAATGAGAGAGATAAAACATCCATTCAAGTCTGGCATAAGAGCAAAAAAAGGAATTGATTTCTAAGCAGCAACATTAAATTACGTACCTAAAACTTGGAACTTATGACAACTGCCATACAAGAATTTCCCGAAGTTGGAGAGATTGTGATTGCTTCAATAACTAGAATTATGGCTCAAGGTGCTTACGTTACTCTTGATGAATACAACAACATACAAGGATTCTTGCATGTCTCCGAGATTGCTACCGGCTGGATTAGAAATGTAGAAAAGTTTCTCAAGGTAGGCGAAAAGAAAGTTCTGCTAGTAAAACGTGTTGATCCAAGAAGATCTGAGATTGACTTATCACTGAAGCAAATTTCTGCAGATCAAAAGAAGAAAAAACTTTTGGAAATAAAACGCGGAGAAAAAGAGAAGGCCCTCATCGACAACCTCAAGACAAAGGCTAACCTGTCAGCAATCGAAGCTGAACAAATTGAAAACATCCTAGTAGAAAAATTTGATTCGGTGTATAATGCTTTCAGTGAGGTAACAGCAAAGGGCCCGTCCGTTTTGAGTGGCCTTGACATACCCGAAAAAACAGTTGCCGTAATCACAGAATTGAGTTCAAAGATGCAAATTCCTCATGTCGAGATAAGGGGAGTATTGGATATTACGTGTACCAAGCCTGACGGGATTGACATTATCAAGCGGATTTTGCTTGCAGCTTTGGAAAATAAGAAAGTGAGTATATCCATAACATACATGGGTGCACCTAGGTATCGCCTCAGTATTACTGCACAAAATTTCAAGGACGCCGAAAAGGAGCTAAAGCCTACTCTTGAATCAATTGAGCACGCCATTGAAAAAAGCGGTGGCACATTCAAGTTTACAAGAGAGGAATCAAGGAAGACCCGAGAGGGCTAGACATGAAATTTCAGATGCGCAAATGTACCAACTGCAAGAGATATACGCTAAAAGACAGGTGTCCCAAGTGCGGAAATGACACAACAAGTGTCCATCCAGGGAAATATTCTCCTGATGACAAGTATGCAAGATACCGAATATCTGACAGATACAAATAGCTTTAGCTTGTGCCGTTAGTTGAAGCCCTTATCGTTATTACGCGAGCATCATCTGGATTGACTGGCTGGCTGTTCGAATCTGTTGGCAATGCAGCTATTTTATCCACTACATCTTGGCCTGAAGTTACCTGCCCAAAGAGAGTATACTTGCCATTTAGGAAACTTGCATCTCCAACGGTTATGAAGAATTGTGAGCTTCCACTGTTGACGTCTTGACCACGGGCCATCCCAACTGTATATGTTGTAAAGTTCAGATCACTGAACTCTGGCGGGATGGTATATCCAGCATCTCCTGTTCCCCAGGTATCTCTTGAGCCGTTTATCGAGTTATGATCTCCACCCTGTATGACAAATCCAGGAACTATTCTGTGAAATACAGTTTCGTCATAGAAACCGGAATTTGCCAGCTTCTCAAAGTTTGCAACTGTCTTGGGAGCTACGCTGTTGAACAATTTTAGTGTGATATTGCCGTACTTTGTGGCAATTACTGCAGTGTCGCCAGTTGTTGTAGAGGAACCATTTGTTGTCATAATCTTTGGTAGGGGGACTTGTTGCTGTGTGCTGTTTGTCTGCTGCTGTGCGCTGTTTGTCTGCTGCTGTGCGCTGTTTGCCTGTTGCTGATCGTAGATTGCTTTTGAATAGTTTGCATTGACTTGATAAATTAAGACCCCAGAGAAGACACCAGAGTCGGTTCTATTCAGGCTGGATGACTGGTATACAAGTTTTAGTGGACCAGCCCCGTTTTCAGGATACTTGATATTTTTAGCATAAATTGCAGTAAATCCAGACTGGTAGGTCTGAGACTCGGAATGGCTACTTGGATCATAATATGTCATGGTGGTAAACGGAAACATGTGCCCAAGCAATGTATTTTGCCAGAAATAGTCAGTAGGCGTGAACTGGTCAGGTTGGAGGAATTGCGTCTCGTTCTCACCTGCAATTTTAATGAACCACTGCTTCTTGCTCTCGTCTCCACCGCCACCTAGGACATACAACTCTTGGCCTTGTGAGACAAATTTTTGTCCAACTACATACACTACAACATAGTCTGCATGCATGTCTCTCAGCATCTTCCACGCATCATCTGGAGAGGCCAAAAACATCTTTGCAATGCCTGCTATTTTGTTTGTATCTACTGTAGCGTTATCAACAAAAGTTGTTCTGTGTCCCAAAGTTTGTATCCAATAACCATAATCCCACCACGAAGCTACGACTGAATTTGGAGGAGTGTTGTTTTTTAGCCAATTCAGTGCATCTGGCCAATCAGTTGTAGCAATTGCAAGATTAGAACCTCCGTTGAGTATTGTAGGAGGGGCTTTTACCATGGATATCCAATTTGCGCCAACAGGAAATATTGTTGGCACCAACAACAAGGCCACGACCACTACTACAAAGGAGATCTTTGGAATGGGACCAAGAAAGACAAATTTCTTTTTTGTCAGAGTTTTCTTTTTTGACGACTCTTTTACTGATTCTGTTACTGTTGGCTTGTTTTCCTTTTTCAGTATTTCAGATGTCATGGCTGCAAGTCCAATTGACGCAAGCACTATAACAGAGCTTGCTGTCAATAGTTCCAATCTAGAAAATGTCGAACCTGCATATGCACCTACGATTCCAAGAATGAGTGCAAAGATAATCATCTCATTTTTAATGTTAAATGGCGAAGAGCTGTCGCCTTTCTTCCTAAAGATCAGCCAAGCTCCAAAGCCCGCAAATAACATTAGAATTGAAAAATAGGTAAAGTTTTGCGCAAGTGTTGGAGTAGCATGTTCTGCAACTGAATCTACCAGTGGATCCTCGGAGGTCAAGAAGGGGTCGAGAGCATTGTCGTAACGAAAACTAGCTGAATGGAGAACACCCGATGCAAAGATTGTACCACCAATTACCACACATGCAGCAAGAACCAACAAGCTGTTACGTAACTTGATCTGATCCTTGCTAAATTTCTGAACAAAAATTACTATGACCATCAGTATGGTTGAGCCGATAAGAACAAAGCCTCTTTCTCCAAATACAAAAGTTAGCCCCGGTCTTGCAAATACACCACCAGATATGGCCATTGTTACGGCTACAAAAAATGGAATTGCCCACAATAAGAACTTGTGATCTTTTCGCAAAAAGGGCAGACCAATCACAAAAATTCCCAAAGGTATTAGGAAGAATTCCACTCCTCCCCAAGAAGCAAAGCCTATGCTTAGAAATGCTGCACCGCCAAAGAGTTTGGTAATTGCAACTTTTCGGTTTTTAGATTTTATTGCACTCAGAAACAGGTACACACCTAATAGCCCATAGAAGAGGCCCAGCGGCTCTGACTTGAACCACCCTATTGTTCCCCTTACTATTACGGGCGGAGAGATTGCAAAGAAAAGCGATGCAAAAAGGCCAGATGTTGTGCCTCCCATAACTCTAACAAGGGCAAATACTATGACAGTTGTTAGCGAACCAAAGACGACTGGAAATATTATTGTAAAATCAAAAAGGCTCATTCCGCCGCCAAAGATTTTGAATAGTATTGCATCGGTGAAGTGAAGCGGTACCTGGGCAGTAGCAAAGACATCCCTGCCTTCCGGATACCAGCTCATTGTGTCATGCCAGTGAACATATGCATCGACACCATTATTTAGCAGGTATTCTGTTGCCCTGTAGTTAAAGTACGGATCAAATTCGTTTAGTTGAAAACCATAGTCTGCGGCCTGTGATCGTATCATGGCCGAGATGGAAAAAGAGACAGCAAGTATTCCAATCACAAGCAAATGTCGTAAATTAAAATCACGGCTTCCAACCGTGAACAGCTTTCTATCCTGAATCAACCTAGCTTGATGAAATTCACTCTGTTTATTACTCTTTTGGGGCTCTGTTGTCTCTTAAGGTTCTCTTGTTAGGATGTGGACTTCACAGGATGTTACCGTGTCTTTAAATTCCTGAGCATCTTGCTGGCTTCCTACAATTGAACCATAATGCATAGGTATTGCAATCTTTGGTTTTATCACATCTACAGCTCTTGCAGCTTCTCTTGGAGCCATAACATATGTTCCGCTTACTGGAACCAGCAATACATCTGGTTGCAAATTATTCATCTCTGGAACCAGATCAGAGTCTCCAGTGTGATATATTGTTGTGCCCCAGATATTAATCAAGAATCCAATTTTGTCGTCCTCTTTTGGATGGAATGGTTTTTTCGTATCAGGATTTATTTTATCTATATTGTATGCCGCAACTGCCCTCAATTTTATTCCATTCACGGTCTTTTCGTCTCCAGGAGAGAGGCCTATCTTTTCCTTAAATGGAATGCCCACCAACTTGCTGATGCATTCTTTTGCAGCAACAATCGTAGTCCTGTTAGATGAGACTTTGCCCAAGTCTTCTATGCTCATATGATCAAAGTGCTCATGAGAGATTAGTATCACATCTGCCTCAAATGGCTTTGAAATCCTGTATGGATCTATTATTATCTTAGAATCTTTTTCAAGCAAAAAGGTATCATGGCCAAGCCATCTTATTTCGATGCCCTTGTATTCTAACATATTTTGATATCGTCTCTGATAAAATTAAATCTTGCTTGGCTCTAAAATTATTCTGTCATTTGCCAAAGACAGGATTGACCCGCCATTTTCCTTAATCTTCCTCTTGAGTTCAATGTCGATTGTGGCCACCATACCGCCATTTTCCTTCACATGTGATGCCAAGGCATCATCAACTGTTCTTCCAGAAATTTTTATCCTGCCAAGACCTTCTGAGATCTTCAATGCGTCAAGTGCAGAACTTTTTTTTTATCACTTGCTTTTGAAATTCTTGTAAGCTCATCAATTACAAGGTCTGGCACAACAAACTCCAAATTTCCAATTTCGGTATCCAATCTTGAGATATTTTTTATCTTTTTTGAGGCAAGAACCATTAGAAAACTAGTGTCGCAAACTACTTTAACCAACTGCTACACCTGCACCTATCAATCTCCATCTCTCCCCTATTCTTCTGCTTATCGCAACCTTACTGTTCTCAAACAGACACACGGGCCTCTTGAACTGTATCTCTACTGTCTTACCCCTCGCACTAGTTACTTTGGATAGTAAAGGAGCTGTTCCTATGCTTAACCTAAGAGATTCCCCAGTTTGGACCGATGATACTTTTATCTCGTCGCCAGAACCAACCGCGGTATCAAAAAGACTGACTTCAATCTTGGCATTGTAGGAATTTTCAGGCAGGGTCCCGGGTTTTCCTATGATGGAGCCTATCAGGGAGTCGCTTCTTGTCATGTATGGATCAAGTTTTGTCCCTATTGCAACGAGGCCTCCAGGTTTTATTTGTTCAACAATTCCAGCTCCAGTTCCAAGAGAAGATATCTGAGTTATGATGGGTTCATATTTTCCTGACTTTTCACTTTGCAGGCCTGGTTTTATCTCAATCTCATCTCCTACATTAAAGGTACCTTGTGTGAGGCTTCCCCCTATCACCCCTCCTTTCATGTCTTTTATCTTTGCGCCGGGTTTGTTTACATCAAATGATCTTAACACATGCATGACGGTACTTCCAGATTCTTTGCGTTCGGGAGTTAGAATTGTAGATTCTATTGCCCCTATTAGTGCGTCAATATTTAGTTTGGATTGAGCCGAGATGGGAATAATTGGAGATTTGGCGGCATTGGTTCCTTTAACAAATTTTAATATATCAGAATGATTTTCCATGGCGTCCTCGTATGATATGAGATCCACCTTGTTTTGCACCAATACTATTTGTTTTATGCCAAGTGTTTGCAAGGCAAGCAAGTGTTCTTTTGTCTGTGGCTGAGGCACCTTTTCATTTGCTGCAATTACAAGTATTGCGCCATCTATCAGAGCAGATCCAGAAAGCATGTTTGCCATCAGGCTTTCGTGGCCCGGACTGTCAACAAAACTTACAACACGAGACAGTTCGCTCTCCTTGCCACAGTTATTACATTTTGGTGTGACTGAATATCCTAGTGGGACTTCACAGCTTTTGCATTTATAGAATGCGGCATCTGCATATCCGACCCTAATGGTAATTCCTCGTTTGAGTTCCTCACTGTGAGCACTAGTCCAAACACCTGTTAGCGCCTGTATCAGAGTTGTCTTTCCGTGATCAACGTGCCCTGACGTACCAATATTGACACATGGTTGATATCCATATTTTTTTACATACCAATCAGGAAGAGTTTCTCTCCAGTGCACAAAGAAGCTAAAAACGTGACCTATCTTAATCTTATGCCTTTTTTGGTTTTTCAGTGCTTTCTTTTTTTTCTGCTTGCTCGTCTTTTGGTTTCTCTTCTATCTTAAGCTCACCGTCAAGAAAACAGTTTACCTGGTATACCTCTTCGGTGATTGTACTTCCCCGTATTAGCTTGCGTATTCGCTGGCCAATCTCTGCATTTCTCAGGCCAACTCCCTGCGACAAAAGTATGTACTTGCGAGCTCCACCATGGATATCAGGGCGCAGAGGAACTCCAGACTTGTCACTACCCCCTGTAACCTTTAGTTTACCTACTTCACCTATCAGTGCTGCATCAATCTCAGAGCCTACCTGCAGTCCTAGAAATGGACTTGCATCCTTTTCTTTGACATCTTTTGAGATTGATTTTCCTTTCTTGTCTGAGATGTTTAGCTTGAATGTAACCAAGTAGTGAAAAAAGTTTTTACACTATTAATTAACCTTTACATAAATCTTTTAAAATTTGCAATTCTGTCCTAGTCTATTGAAAGAGCAGATCAAGTGTCCACGATGTGAAAGGATAATGACCTCAATGCAAGCGTGTCATATGATATGTACAAACTGCGGTGCACATCTTGATTGCTCTGACAAGGGCTCGTTCTGGTAACTAAAACCCAGGTTTGTCAAATTGAAAGTTGTCTACCATTACCCCAACTCTTTGTTTCATGAGATTTAGGTAGTCTTCATATTTTGCTTCAAAACCACAATGAGGACACTTGACACTAGTCACATCGTCATCAAGAATTGCAACTTTGTCACATTCCGGGCATTTTGCATCCATTGGATGTAGTTACGTGGTCAAACTATATAATATTAGATAGTAGAATCTCACCTGGCGGAGTTAGTCCAGCCTGGCAGGACGTCAGCTTCCCAAGCTGAAGGTCGCGGGTTCAAATCCCGCACTCCGCATACTAATCTATGCGTTCAAATCGCAGGTTCGATTACACCTTAAAAAGAAAACAATCCCCATACGGCATGAAAGTCGTAGACGAGATATATGATTATGAGTACGCTTTACAAAATGCCTACAAGCGTCTTGACGAATGCAATATATCACAACATGACAGAGATATAATCAGAAAGTTCATCGACCATCTTTCTACCATGGGTGTAAGCAAGGGAAGGCTTGCAAAGTATTTGTTTCACCTAAAGAATTTTGCAGAGCATCTTGGTGTCCAGATTGAGGATGCAAGACGTACAGATATCGAACACTTTGTATCATGGCTGAACAGCTCAGGTTATGCACCACATACTGCATCAGACTATATCCTGGCCGTAAAGAGATTCTACAAGTTTGTAAGATCTGGTAATGTGGACAAGGAGACGCCGTGGCCTGACGAGGTAAGATGGATGCACAAGGCCATCAAGCCAAACGAGAGAAGACAGCCAGAGTTTTTCACAAGCAGCGAGGTAGAAACGATGATCAAGACTGCATGTACGTTACGGGACAAGGCCATGCTCTCAGTAGGCTTTGAGGCAGGACTGAGGGCAACCGAGCTTTTACTGCTCGATGTTGGCGATGTAACATTTGATGACAGGGGTGCAAGGATAAAAGTTCAGGGCAAGACTGGAGAAAGAATTGTACGCCTTATAGCTTCGGTAACTCTACTGTCCCAGTATATACAGACACATACTATGCGAGCTGATCCAAGCTCGCCACTCTGGCTGACTCAGAGCACAAACTATAGAAACTATCGAGTGGGCTGGACCATATGGAACAGGAGGCTCAAATCTCTTGCAAGACAGGCAGGAATAACAAAGCGCGTCTTCAACCACATGCTACGCCACGGTTCTGCAACAAGAAACGCCCAGTTTTTGACCGACTCGGAACTTAAGATAATGTACGGGTGGGCCATGGGATCAAAGATGCCGGCAGTATACGTCCATCTCTCAGGAAAAGATCTTGACGGCAAGCTCTCTGCATTATACTCTGGCAGAGCTGTGGAACCACCAAGGCCAGAGTTTGTACCAGCTATCTGTCCAAGATGCTCTGAGAGGGCATCACCAGGAATGCTTTACTGCCCAAGGTGTGCAAGCCCTCTTGACCCACGTGAGCAGAGCAGAATATCTGTAGAAGACCAGACAGTAAGGGAGGAGCTCAAAAAACTCAGGGGGATTGTCGAGCGGGTCCTAGGCGAGTCTGAAGGGTTTTGACAAGTTCAAGAATCTCTTGAAGGTCGTCCCTTCTTACCTTGACAAATGCATCGTTGACTTTATCTGTCTTGGATACGGTCATGCCAGACAATCTTGTATTCCTTAAAAGGCCGATTTTTATTGCGATCTATTCAAACCGCCATCTGAAACCATACAAGCTCAGAAAAGGCGCGTATAAAGTCCTGTTTTAAGATATACTATGTACGGAGAAGCTTGCAATCAACAGGAAGATTTGTGTGACTAGTCAACCATGATATCTCCTTGCGTTACAAGGAATATGTAAGGGCAACAAATGAGATCATTGCACAGTATGACATACTCCTTACCGTAAGGCAGATCTTTTACCGTCTGATATCCAACGGCTTTATCCAAAATACCATAAACAGCTACAAGCTCTTTGACAGGATGATAACGCGTGGCAGGGAGAGGGATGACATCGATCCTACAGGCATAATAGACAGGGCAAGGCAGACAATAGGCGGCGATTATGGTTATGCGTCAGTACAAGATTTTGTCAGGACCAAGATCGCAGAACTTGAAGATACCGAACAGTACACAAGAAGGGCATGGGATGATCAGCCGCAGTACGTGGAGGTGTGGGTCGAAAAGGACGCGCTTGCCACCCTCTTTTCAAGTGTAGCCGATGGATACAGAGTGCTCACGTATCCTTCCAGGGGCTACTCTTCTTTTACTAAGGTATACGAGGCAATAAACAACAGGTTCTCGATGTATAGAGACCGACCTATAACAATACTCCACTTTTCAGACCACGATCCTTCAGGCCTTAACATGACAGATGACATCCAGTCACGGTTATACCGTTATGGCTCACATGCCAAGGTCAAGCGCATGGCACTGACATACGCACAGGTAAGGCAGTTTGGACTCGAACCAATGCCTACCAAGATGAGCGACAGCAGGTGGAGGGAGTATTCCTTGCAGTATGGGAACCAGTGCTGGGAGCTTGACGCGCTTCCTCCAAACGAGCTACAAAATATCATCAGGGATTCTATAAAAGGATACATCGATGCATCCAGATGGAACAAGACCTTCAAGGAGATAGAAAGGGAGAGACGCTTGCTTCAAAAAAGGTACAAAAGCAAACAGATTGAGTTGTTGATAAACCAGCTTGGGTTGATGCTTTGTGGCAACTCCAGGAATACAAAACAACGAAGAGATTGATAAAACCCAAATATTCTACTATGAATTTACAGACTGCTCACGCATCTGAATGCAGGTGTTTTTCTATAATGCCCGTTACATCCAAGATTAGTTTGTTAATGTCATCATATGGTACCTGCTTTATCCCATACTTTGATAAGAAATCTACTATCATTTCTGAGAGGGGGATTCTTTCATTTTTTAGAAAATATATCTTGGAGGGGCTCAATTTATCACCGCCTAACAGATAGACCAACTCGATATACTCTCCCCCACGGGTGAGTTCCCTGTCTCTAAGTAGGAAGACTACAGAGCTTGCAACAGCTAGCTGGGTTAATTTTTCAAGGATCTCCAGTTTACAAAAACTTGCGATATTGTATCTTTCAGATATTGATTTTACTACAGCATCATCTATTTTTTTACCGGCAAGAGGCAGATCATAAGCGTCCATGATGCTATCTTCTTTCATAATGAAGATAGAAAGCCGTTTATCTTGATCATATTTCTCTGCCACAACGGTAATCTTTTCGGTATCGCTCTGGCCACTTATTGCAAATGAATAAATCTCAAGGTTCTCAAGAACGAAGATCAATATTGTGTCATCCTGATTCATCAAGCTATGTGATGCCTCTTCTTTCAGACGGATCAGTAATGATTCAGTTTCTGGATCATAACTTCCAAGCAAGAGTACTATCCAGTAACGTGAGTTTGGTTTTGGCACGTGCTTCTTAGATATGTGACAGAATTAAGATTTTGGGGTAATTTTTATTCCAACTGGTTCTAGATTAGTTTCAGCCAAAGTAATCTCAAATTCACCCTCTTCCAAGATCCTTCCACCAAACAGAGTAGTATGCACGTAGTTTCCTTTTGTGATGTAGTTTGTACCTTGTTTTTCAAGATTGACTATCTTTACTTCATCGGAAGTTATAAGAGAAAACCCTCTGAATTCTTTGAGAATGCTGATAACCTTTTGTTTGATTCGTGCCTCGGTTGTACCCAAGGGGATCGCTGTCAAATGCTTAGACTCCTCTGATCTTCTTCTTTATGGCGTCACTGATCTCTTGTGGAACACTTTTTAGCACGTAAGTGCCTTTCTCGTCTCTGCCAGACCGTCCAATCAAGTCTGCCTTTATCAGCTCCTTTAGGTGAAAGTGTAGTGTGTTGGGATTAAGACTACCAAAATGTGTCTCCAGAAATTGTTTGATCTCCGACCACGTAGCCTCTCTATTTTGTAATAGGTATCTTATGATTAGAATTCTATACGGATTACCCAATGTAGAAAACTCTGCTGCTAGATTGTTGGCAGACTCTGTTATTGCTGACATCTTGATATTCTTACGTTGTAGATCCTATTAAGTTAATTGTAGTTAAGTTATTAATATTTAAGTTCGATCTCGTGTGGGTGTCCCTCATTCCAAAAAGGATGGAATTATCACGGTTAGGATTTTGATCTTTAAGAACTCTCTGTACCAACTATCATTGGTGCAATCAAGGGATATTTTTGCCTTTAAATTTCTTGTAAACTCTTCCTATGAAGACACATTGTACTTTGTCAGAAAGATTACAAAGACCAAAAAGCGTACAGACAAGAGTTCGTTTATTGTATCTATTCCAACGAAGCTTCAAAGAAAGATAGCATCATACGATATCAACATAGCAAGGAGGCTTGCAAACTTTACACGGTTTCGCTACTTCTATGAAGATGTGGAAAACCCTAGATGCTTCATGATTACCATCTGGGATGTCGAGCTGCCGCCAAATGGTATCCATGACAAGAAATTTACAACCACCATACAGAGAAGCGGAAAAACAAGCAGGTATGTCATAATACCAAAGAAGGTGTGCAGCAGGTTTGGGTGGGGTGCTGGAACCGAGCTTGTGATAGGATATGACTCCCAGATAGACGAGTATGTGCATGGTGCAATTTACAAGAATGGAAATTGTTTCATAAAAGGTGACATGCAGGGCCGGGAAGCTCATGTCTGCGTAACAAAGTTCCAGAGGTACCGTGACATGAAATATCTTTACAAGGCAAAGCTTGCAAGAAAAAAGGAGGAGCTTGCAAAAGAAGAAAGCGATGCATACTGGTCCACCCGCGACAGCCCGCTCAACTACGATGTTATAATGAGAAGGCTGGGCTATGAAAGAAAGAACGTGCACAGGCTGGTCTGGAACAAGCTTGAATCCATGAATCTTGTTGCGATACCGTATACCGACTTTGTAAAGCTTCGTTCAGAGATGGAAAGAGAGAAGAAGCAAAAGAGAAAACAGTTCCTGCAAAAAAGATTTGGCAACAGGATAACATGGCATTACAGAAAAGATATGGTCAGGTCTGGAAGATATAGTTACGATTACGATGCACGCCGCGAGAAGATGCTCGATGATCCAGACTCGTACATCGAGGCCTCTGCTGACGATCCGGAGCTGTATGGAAGGAAGAGTTCCAAGGGCAAAGATTCGTGGTATCATGAAGACGAGACTGAAGACGATTCCTAGTGGCCTTTTAAACTAAATTCCATCTGGATAACATGGCATGCGAGAACCACGATGATGTAATAGCAATAGACGCAGGAACGGGATTTGTCAAATGCGTATCCTCACACATACGGGTAACATTTCCATCCATATACGGAACCCGTAGGTTAACAAGATGGGAGGATCAGAAAGAAAGAACAGTCGAGGCAGTAGGATACGAGGCAGTCAAGATGTCCATATACCCTGATACCGTGCTTGTGAGGGCAGTCCTTGAAGGCAGGATAGCTGACGAGAGGGCCTTTGTAGCCATAATCAGTGAGTCGGTGCGGAAGCTTGGATGTGAACAAGATCTCGGATCGCTTGTTGTTGTGATGGGCCTTCCATATGACGCGGCACAGCAGAAACAGTACCTTGAGAGACTGGTAGCGCGAAGCTTGAAACCAAGAAGAGTTCTTGTCATACCGCAGTCGATTGGTACGCTCCTGTCCGAGGATGCAAGAACAGGAATCGTATTATCAATAGGACAGGGAACGACCGAGCTTGTCCTCTTTGAAGATCTCAAGCCGATTTCCGGGACCTCGATTCCGCAAGCTTGTGATTATCTGTACGAAGATCTTGCATATCTTGAACATGAAAAAAATACTGTGGATAAGAAGAGAATAGATGCACTGACTACAATTCTTTCCAACAAGCTTGCAATATTTCAGACCAGGCTGAACAAGGAGTATGATATCTACGTATCAGGAGGCGGGGCACTAGTAGACGGACTGTTCGAGTCTTTGAAGGCCAAGGCGCATGATAACCTCAAGCTAGTAAAAGATCCGGTGTATTCAAATGCACAAGGGCTCTACAAGCTTGGCAGGATGATATGATCTCGTTACCATGATATCATACCACATCACATCTAGTACTGAAGGTCAGCAAGAGATATCCCATCCACAATGATATTTCCATTTTCTTTTTTTAATTCAATTGATTCACCTGCGTCCCTGTCTTGCAAATTATCTTCAAGAAACTTGACATCTTTTGATACAACAAAACCGTTCTCTTCAAGCTTGAAGTAGAGTCTGGTGCCTTTGTTAATCTGTAGGGCCTCCCAGATCTTTCTTGGTATGATAACCATAAGCGAGTGCTGGGGCTCGCGGCCCATCATCATTACACTTCTTGCATAGATTTTTGGTACCATGGTACCACAATGGTATCATCAATAAAAGCCTCAAAAAACCATAGGGTTTTGGCAACAGAAACCATAGGGTTTTCCTTACTGCAACATGTAGCTTTTGAAACAAAACCACTGCGTGCAGTCAGAAAAAAGTAAGGAAATCTGATGTCCACAAACATGCCATGCGTAAAAATTTCCTTGTTTCTGGCAAAAAAGCGCTTTACCGCCATATTATACGTATTTTATTTTTTATTTTCTTTTTTTCTTGCTGCCTTGTGCAGTTTCAGCATCTCCTTTCACTTGAGAACCATATAGTTTTCAGATTGTTATTTTTCTGTCGTTTTACATCTGATCTGCAATCTCTCCTTTCTCAGAATTTTCCTTTCTGTTTATTCTACTCTGACCCTCCTCTCTTTTCTCGCACTACACAATACAACTTTACCATCTACTTCTTCTTCCTTCGATTTTTTCTTTCCTAATTCCTCCCCCCTTTCTAATCTTGCCACGCTCCAACCCGTTAACTCCACATGATTCTGATTTTTCCATCCTGTCATCATTGTCAGATATTGGTTCTCAGAGGATGTAAAGTGAGTAAAAAAGATCAGATTGTCACATGTAGCAGGAGTCATGAATACAAAAGGTATGATATACTTAAAATCCCTAGACGAGAATAACTAATTGTCAGACATGGCAAAAGAAGAGTTCCAGCATATCAAAAAGGAGATAGAAAGAGAGATGAATCATCTCAAAGATCTCTACGACAAGATAGATCATATGGAGAGAAAGGAAGAACCTGAAAGATACAGGCTAAAGAAACTGGAAGAAGAATTAAGGAAGAAATATCCAGCAATGAGTGTGGACAAGAGCCTGCTGAGATTGATTGGCACGATGCCGTATAACCCTCCATCAAAAGACAAGCATGTAATACACCAAGCAGTGGCTGAGCTCTATGGCAAGCGATGAGCCAAGAGCATTTGTTGACGTAAATGTTTTCCGCGCATAATGTAGAATATTGTTGCAATTACAATTACAGATAATATCTTCATGAACTTTGCATAATCATCAAGTTTTCTGTTGTTGTGCAGAAACTCGAATGTCTTTGCATAGAGATGCAGATTATACTTGTTGACACCCATGAACTTGGCAAGCCACATCTTGAAGAGGTTGGTCCTGCATTCACAGTTGTTGTATGTATATCGCCCCTTGCATACTCTAGGATACCGTGACATACAGTATCGTGTTTAAATCCACATTCCTTCAACTTTCGGTATGCAAGATATTCATCAGTGTATACGGTCGAACCGTAACTGACTGTATTGCAGACATGTGATGTGAGCGGATCGCGATTTACAGGAACATTGAAAACCGTTCTGCCACCCCTTTGATGGCAGCACAGTATCATTGGCTGGTCCTTTTCAAATGTTCCCCTGCCGGGAGGAGGTTTCAATCCCCTCTTCCTTGGCAACCTTTCCCTGATGATGTCATAATGGTATCCCCTTCCCTTCATTCCGGATCTTACATAGAGCTCGTCGTGCTCAACTATTCCATCAAGCTTTGAGTTGTCCACAGACGCAATCCTTTCCATTATGCCCCTCATCATGTGATAGCATATCCTGTACGTGATGCCAAGCTGTATGCTTGTTGCACGAATCGAGATGCCATTGCATGATACAATACAGAAGAGATAGACTGCAAGAAACCATCTTGATAGGGAGACATGCGAGTAGTGGAATACCGTTCCTGTCTTGTCGTTGAATGTATGCCTGCAGTCATGGCACAGGTAGCGCTGGAAATTTTCTACAACTTACGTTGCTGTTTGTTTTTTGAATAAAAAGGAAAAGGGGGAAAGTTAGTTGTTTTTTGGTTTACTAGTCTACTGTACTGTTATAGTTGTACTCAATGGTGGCGACAGTGCGTTTGGATTGTCAATAGATTGCCATACAAAGATTTGAGCAG
>JBOGRA010000007.1:0-29330 GCA_050749325.1 Nitrosotalea sp.
AGTTGTTTGTGATAGGTGGTGTAATGTTAGAGTTGTTTGTGATAGGTGGTGTAATGTTAGAGTTGTTTGTGATAGGTGGTGTAATGTTAGAGTTGTTTGTGATAGATGCAGTGCGAGAAGAATTCACAGGTATGACATTTTGTGTAGCGTTAAGTTGACTAGTTTTATTGAGTTGCACAATTTGGTTTTCGGCAAAATTTTTCTCCCTTTCAAAAATTCTTTCTTGTGCAATATTAGTTAGAGAGTTATGTGTTTCAACAACAAAGTCGTTAGCATTTTGCAATTGCTTTGATGCGTTATCAAGGTTTCCAGAATCGAGATCTTGATTAGCACTCTGAATTATTTCATCAAAGTTTGTAAAATTAATATCTATATTATTTTCTGATGCGATGGACTTTAGAAGGTTCCCCATATTCTCTAGCCTAGCTATCTCTCCTCTTAGTTGTATTATCTCTGTTTTTTGCTGATCATTTGATGATGTTGTATCAAGTGAGTTTATCTGATCATTTGTTTCTTTGAAGAATTCCATGGCAGCAAGAAAATGTTGTTTAGCTGAATTAGTATCATGTTGATTTATTGCCTCTCCTAGCGCGTCAGTTTCATTGGAACCTTGACTATAGAGTTGGTTAATCTCAACAGACACATTACTAATTTGCGATATTGTTATGCCAAGATTATCTCTGGCTTGGGTAGCAATATTGAGCAAAGTATCTAACTGCGGATCGGCATAGGATTGACTTGGGATACCAAACACCATGGTCCCAACCAGTATCAAAAGGAGTGATGATAGTATTTTCATTCCCGGTCCTCCTCAACTTTTCGCAATTTTATGAGATTCTGCTGGTCTACTTTTTCTATTTCAACAATTCCTTCTCGTTCTAAACGTTTTACTGCGCGCCATGTTGTAGTACGTGGTAGAAGAAATTTCTTACGAAGTTCACTTTCAAAAACTCTTCCGCCCTTTTCAGAGATAAACACTACAATGTCCTTGTCTTCTTGGCGTAGCTCTGGTTTGAGCCTAAATATTGTTTCTTTATCTGGAGGTACATAGTTACTCTGTGGAACCTGAGGTACAGGTACTTCCTTTGTTATTCTAGATCTTTTCAATATCACAAACATGGCAGTTGCTGCTGCAACAACACAAGCTACAGCTAAGATTAGAATGACATCATTATTGTTTCCATTCGAAATTGGACCAGTATTGTTGTTTCCAGTTTGGTTCGTAGAAAGAGCCGTTTGCTGTTCCTGAGCAGCCGAGTTCTTGGCGTTATTGGCCAACGCTTCTGCGTCAGAATATCTTCCTTCATTAAAAGCTGTATTTGCTTCAGCAAGTTTTTCAGAAGCAAGAGGAGTCTTTATGCCTTCAGAGTTTATTGTACTTATGAAATCTCTGGCATGTTGAACTGCTAAAGTTGCGGTCTGACTAGTGCCTAACACACCAAATATGTAATTAATATTTACAGAACCACTTGGAAATGAAACAAGTGATTGACCATTCACAGCCTGCAGGTCTGATGGAGTCGTGCTCATGCCTACAATTACAGTATTTGCAGGCAAGAGCACGGAATAATCAACAGGAGAATTTACATGAAATGTCCAAGTCTTTCCATTCTTTGATACAAGATCTGGAGTGTCATAGTCAACTTTGATCGCAGATGCCCCAAGAGTTTCGACATCTACATTATTTGTGTTCATTTTGCTTGAAAGTAATGTTCCATTCTGGTCTTGTACAACAAAGTTATCGGTAGTGTTACCATACAAGCCGAGTACGAAATCAGGAGACTGTGGGTCAACATCGGTTTGATAAAAGACATGGGTGGTACCATCAGTGTAAATAGTAAATTCAAGTACTTTGGACGAGCTTAGTGCATACTGAATACAAGAAGAAAAAGCAAGTAAAAAAAGGCAGACAGCAATTATCGGAGCCTTTACCATCGCTGTCAAGATATAGGTGATCCTTACAAAAAGCATTGCTTCCGCTTGCACTTCTGTTGGGATCACCAAGGTCTTCTGGTACATTCTTCTAGTACCTTAGATTAAGTCCCTGAACCACGCCCTGAAATCTCTGGAATTCCTGAAAGAATCTGATGCCCTTCTCTGTAATCTTAAATAGTCTATTCCGCTCATCTTTTATTGATTCTACCAAGCCTGCATCTATCAGCTTCTGGCACTTCTCCAAGACTGCATAGTGAGAGAGGTTTGCTCTTCTGGAAATAGCAGAGACTATTACTCCTTGTATCCCACCATCCATTGTTACCCCCAAGATATCAGCAATGATACCCATTTCTGACCTGTATTGTTGTTTTGACATGGCATCTTATAGTATGGAGGTTTTATCAGGGACAGCATGAAATATCACAGCGGAACACCTAGCGGAACAGGTGTTTCATGCTCTGAAATGACCCAAAATTAGGTATTTACGAAGCGGGAGAGAGACCATCAAACCGTACATTTTAGCAATTATTTGAACAGATTTTAATGGTACTTTGTAGGTTTAATAACAAAAAGGAGGTGCAACAGTGAGCTTTAACGACTCTGGTTTTGGCTAGAGCACAAGACAAGGATACGGTGGAAATAGAGGATATAGCGCAGGTCGAAGATTCGGAGGCGGTGGACGACGTTTTGATGATATAGACCTTAAACCAGTAGAAACCGGCAAAGAGTACGATGTATCCATAACAGAAATCAGTAGAAAAGGAGACGGTATTGCAAGAGTAGAAGGTTTTGCCATATTCGTCAAAGGCGGCAAGTAGGCCAGAACGCAAAAGTAAAGATTACGCAGGTTGGCCTAACGCTTTGCTACTGCTGATTTAGTAGAAGAAGGAACACCACAGTCAGAAACAGAATAGACTGATTGCCTGGGCGACGTTCTGGCTTCTTACAAATTACTAGTTTTCTTTTTTATATTCTCTATAATTTCCAACTTTCTTGTGATATTCATGTTTGGTTCCATGGTAACATAGACTGTTTTGTGTTTTGGATAGACAACTATCTGCGTAACCTTTTGGCGCTCTATATGTACATAATTAACAGAACCTAAACTCTTGTCAAATTGCTTTCGGATCTTTCTTCTTATGGCTACCTGTTTACAAAAATGTTCTTCCTCTTTTTGTGACTTGAGGGATGTTTTACCTTCTTTCATTATGGCTTCTGATATGTCCCCTTTAAGATCTATAATTGCAGCAAATCGCATCATTGGATCTAGTTCTAAGATATCCTCTACGATGGGAAGGAGGTTTATCTTGTGATTATTCTTTTTCAATTAACGAAGAGCAAAAGAACCTAATTCTAAATATATCTTGGTTTAATACACATGATCGCTAAATCATGCCTAAAAGAGGGCCCTTCTTCACTTTAGTAAATAATCTGAGTAATTCTATCATCTATTAACTTTTTATATATTACACATTACAGTAGTTATAAGCAATATGTTTGAAAAGTTTCGAACGAAAAAAGACGAAATTGAACCAGATTCCACTAAAAAGGAGGAAGAAGGTGTTACAGTTGAAACCACGCAGAATCAACCTCAAGAAATAGAACCAGAGGAAACCTCTAATGTTATTGAACAGCCCAAACCTTCTAAACAGGTAAAAATACCGGAACCTATACAGCAAAGAACAATGAGCACTACTGGAGACGACATAGGAATTGGAGCCCTCATGGATAAGCGAAATAAGCTTGAGGAGACAATCGATTATGTGGGTCTAATGATCAAGAATTTGAAAGATAAGAGAACAAATTTAGAAAAGAGTATAGAGGATGAATCTGTAGATATTAAGAATCTCAAAGAGAAATTGGTTAAGGTAGGTCAGTATATAGAAGAAGAAAAACAGGGAATAAAGGTCCTGCAACAAAAGAGAAGTAGTGTTGAAAGAGAGGCAGATGATGTTGCCGCAATTATCAACAACCTGCGAGAAAAGTTATTGAGTATAGATAGAGTAGTAAATGAGGAAGGCAGTAAGATAGAGAAATTCAAAGATGCTAGATCAGAATCTTCTTTTAGCTAGAAAGTAAAGCCTTCTTTCAGCATGCTATTCAGATTTTCTTTTATTTCTTCCTCGGATGACAACGAGTCAAGATCTCGGATTAGTACCTCTGTTGCAAGACATTGGTTCTTTGAGAATTGGTAATAACAGTCTAGTTTTTCCTGATAGGTTTTTGCATTGTAATAGATAGTCCAAAAGTTTTCTGTGGAATGCTGCACATAAAGTAAAAATTTTTGAATGATTATCTCAATTTTAGGAGAGGGATTGTCTTTCATTAGTCCAATTAAAATCTGCTCTAGTTTACTGTCCAGATTAGATTCGTAAATTAGTTGGTAAGTATCCCCGTCTTTTGTCACGATCGCTTTACGTGACTGTATCATAAAAACATTCATCAATAATTTTCAAAAAATCTTCCATTTTTATGTAACAACTCTAGCCATCTTAAAAAAAATCAAGATTTCAACTATGAAATTGTTCGTAATACTTAAATAATTTGCATGCGTATTAGTTGTCCCTGTCAAAGGAATCCTCCCAAGATAGGGATCATGCAGTAAACATGTGATACGGTCAGGGTCAAATCTCACCGCAAAAGTCCAAAAGGAGAAATCCAAGGAAGTGACGACAATGGTCGCCATGTCTTTGAATGTCATGCATTCTCACATGACGCGTGAATCAACACACGTCTGCATGATAGAATTTTTTCCAATTGCAATAAACTAAACTATTTTCTATAATGATCGAAGGTTTGCGACTGTAAACACTAGTAATTATTTAATCGCCTTAGTTATCGGATTTTCTATTTTTAGCATTCAAGATCCTATCGTATTTTTCAAGAGTATACTCTACAAGGTTTTGAGGGAAAATATGCTCTGGAGTTAACAGTGTTGTGATTGGGTTGTTTTCCTATTCTGTTCAAGATATATTCCACTACAGAGTAGGCACAAGACTATCTAGATATAGCGTGCAGAAGAGGATTGACCACCGGCAGGCATTGAAGGCAGCTTGTCATTGACAGCCGCCTCTGCAACTGCTGTAGCTTCTTGAATAATCTTCTCTGATTCCTCGTCTGAAACTCCGGAATCGATTCCAAATTCTCCGCCATGGAATGTATCCGTCATTAATCCTCCGAGCATATCAGTCATTCCTGCTAGCTCACGATCTGCTTCTGGCATGAACTGTACCAGAGATGATCTTAGGCTCTTCATCAAGCCGATTGTTGGCATGATTGTGCTGACCGTATCGCCTAGATCGTGGAAGGTACTTAGTCTAAGCTCGATTTGTTCAAGTGCAATTCTGGCGTTTCCTAGGAGCTTGGTGACTTTCCTAACCTCAGCTAATTCTTTTGATAAAACTCTACTAGCAGTAGTATCGTGCTGTTGAGTGGCAATTACAATCCTTTTGAATAACTTTTCATCTCTCTGTTTTAATTTTGTAAGCATTCCATCAAGTTTTCCAGTTTGGGTCTGAAGTCTTTTTATCGCTTGTTCCATTCTTGGTTTCAGAGCACCTTTTGGTCTTATTGCATCATTAATTCTTTCATTAATACCTGGTGTCTGTGGCCTTTGCCAATTCTTAGCAAACGTTGTCATGGATACGACTGATAAAATCCGTTATTAATTTCAGGTGTAAAATGTGATTCACAGTATGCTAAATTTAGCTAACAAAACTTTGTATAAACACAGTCAATACTTGGTTTTTGATATAATTAAAAAATCAAAATTTTTGGATAACCTATATTGGATATATCCTACGTTTCAACCCCACTACAGAACCTATTGCATCACTTGAATTGCAATACTTCTCTGCGGGTGGATCTTCTGTATGTGAATCGCGAGCGCATTACTTGATGGCTGTGATTCACAGCAAAGTGGACATTTTTCCATTTTATTTATTGCCTGTCATCCAAAACTAACGTATTTAAGGTTTTGGTTGAATCATCATTAACACCAAAAAAGTCACCAAAATTTTTGAAAATTTTTTCTGTTTCTAAAAAAAGATGAGATAAAAATATTTTTCAAAGATGTTTTTTCAACTGCGTTATTTTTTCAAAAATAAAAAAATCATTTTCAAAATACCAAAGCTGCAATAAAATTTGATAATGATGGTCAGATTAGATTCTCATTTTATGAGATTATGGCACGTAATTCAAGTTTTTACAATTAATCTGATAAAATAATATATAATATGTAATTTTGTCAGAAAAATCTTCTAATTTTACTAATTACGCTTATAGTTAAACCTTTTTATTTATGTTAACCGAAATTCTTATAAGATATTATTTGACTCGCGAATCATTCGGTTCTGGTGGACGTTGCCCTCGTTGTGGAAAAGGTCCAATGGTTACAGATAGCACTACTGGTGAAATGTTTTGTGGTGGATGTGGATTTGTTATGACAGAACGTGTTGAGGAATCTGGCCCAGAATGGAGATCATTTTCTAAAGAAGAGCATGAAGACCGAAGTAGAACAGGAACCCCAACATCGCTTGCAATGCATGATATGGGACTGGCAACAATAATTGGTCCTGCTGACAAAGATGCATCAGGAAAACCACTTTCTGCATCAATGAAGAGTACCATTGAGCGTCTCAGAACTTGGGACAGTCGAAGTCAAGTTCATGAACCAGTAGATAGAAACTTTAGACAAGCTTTCAGTGAGCTTGACAGACTAAAAGACAAACTTGCATTATCAGATGCAGTAATAGAAAAAACTGCATACATCTATCGAAAGGCACTTGATAAAGGCCTTGTTAGGGGAAGATCAATTCCTGGACTTGTAGCTGCGGCGCTTTATGCAGCATGTCGAGATACCGAGACGCCAAGAACTTTAACTGACGTTGCAAGTGGAATCAACATTAAGAGGAAGGATGTTGCACGATGTTATAGACTTTTACTCAGAGAACTGGATCTTAAGATGCCAGTAGTTGATCCAATAAAATGTGTAGCAAGAATCGCAAGTAAAGCTGGATTAAGTGAGAAGACAAAACGAAAGGCGTTGCAAATTCTAAAAGATGCAGCAGAGATTGAAATTTCTGCTGGTAAAGATCCAATGGGACTTGCAGCTGCAGCACTGTACCTCTCTTGCGTAATGAATGGAGAAAATAAAACACAAAAAGATGTGGCACAAGCTGCTGGAGTAACTGAAGTAACAATTAGAAATAGATACAAGGGATTAAAGGAATCCCTAAAGCTCTAAATTTTTCAAAATTAATTCTGGTTTCTTGATTACAACTTGGTTGATCTTAAAAATAATTAGTGATAATTAGTTGCGCTATTAATGCAATTGAAATTTATCAAGGCAAAAACCGAATTATCTAAGAATCTAGTTCATCATAAAACTATTGTAAAATAATGGGGCGTGGCCCTTACCGCAGACTTGTAGAGATTACCTCTTACAATCCACCAAGTGGATTCCTATTAAGGTCTGCGAAGCCAC
The DNA here is from genome assembly GCA_050749325.1 of Nitrosotalea sp. GTDB lineage: Archaea > Thermoproteota > Nitrososphaeria > Nitrososphaerales > Nitrosopumilaceae > Nitrosotalea. Next base: position 7,421 of record JBOGRA010000007.1, read on the forward strand.
GCTCTCTAAGCAGTAGATTTTACATCCTTCTGCATTAATTTCTATAGAAGCTCAAAGTATTTATCACTTTATATATATTTTTTAATGTTTTTAACTATAATTATGAAAAATATTTGAAAAAGATATTAGAACAACATACAATCACATAAACCACTCTTATAATATTTACAAGAATTTAGATGATCTAACAACTCGATTATGATCTAGTCCAATAATAAACCGAAAAAAGATTCAGCATTTATTATACACAGGATATTGAAGAATTTTAATGGCAATAGGTGAACATGATGGATATGGTAGAGTTTCGCTTTTTGCTAAACATGCGTTCAAATATTATGTAGTTGGAGCAAGTGGAGTACTAGTAAATCTCGGGATTTTGTATGCTCTAAAAGAATATGTTGGTTTATGGTATCTTGTTTCTTCCGCAATTGCAATCTATACATCAATGACAACAAATTTCTTTCTGAATAAAGCTTGGACCTTCAATGATATAGCGATAAAGCAATCAACAGTTTTCATGTATGTCAAGTTCGTTGGAATAAGCATTGCCGGCATGTTAATTCAACTTGGATTAAACTATATGTTTGTGGATATAACGCATTTGTATTATCTCCTGGCAGCGCTTATCTCTATAGTGATTGCATCAGGTGTAAATTTTGTTCTAAATAGACACATAACATTTGGAATAAAACTCTAAGATGAAAAACAGATGAAATTTTCTGGAAAAGTTGTGATCGTTACAGGAGGTAGTAGGGGCATAGGAAAAGCTACGGCCAGTCTTTTTGCAAAAGAGGGAGCAAATGTTGTGATCACAGCAAAAAACAACACAAGACTTCAGTCAGCGTCCAAAGAGCTAGGAGTAGTTGGCATTGTTGGAGATATTAGAAGAAGGAATGATGTTGAAGTCGTTGTAAAAAAAACTCTGGATAAATTTGGTAAGATAGACATATTGGTAAACAATGCAGGAATATTTCCAGCTATAAAGCCATTACATGAAACCTCTGAAGAAGAATGGAATGAGATAATTGACACAAACCTAACAGGACAATTTCGTTTTACAAAGGCAGTCATTCCATACATGATGAAAAATGGAGGATGTATCATAAATGTCTCATCAGATGCTGGTCTCAAATCATTTAAAAATTTTGAAGCTGATTCGTATTCGGCTACAAAGGCTGCTTTAATACATCTAACAAAGGCTTGGGCAATAGAATATGCCAAGTACAAAATTCGTGTAAATTGTATCTGTCCAGGCATAGTTGAGACAGACATGACAGAACCATATCTTAGAACAGAAGCAGATAGGGCCATGGCAATAGCTGAACATCCAATAGGAAGGATTGGCAATCCAGAAGACGTTGCAAAGGCCATACTATACTTTGCATCGGAGGATTCATCATGGATTACAGGCGCAATTCTGCCCGTAGATGGTGGAGCGGCAACAAAGTAAATCAGCCATATCAAATTAATAGAACCACTCCTTACTTATGGCATGGACGCCAAGAGGAAACAATCGCTTAAGATAATTATTACGTTAGCTATAGTCTGGTTTGCTGCAGCTTTACCAGTGCCATTTTTGTGGACAAATCCTGATCCTCAACACCCAGAACAATACAGGGTATACCTAGAGATTGCAGCAATAGTTTCTATTCCCTTCATAGCAATGGGGGTTGTCTGGACCTTAAAACCAGAGCTTGCTACAAGAGGATCTAGATAAGAAATTCGACCGCGCCATTTCCTTCTGGTGTAATCTTTATCCAACGAGTTCTCCCTATCCTTTCAATCTCAACGAATTTCCATTCATTTAAAAGCGGTTGTATTATGTTTTTGTCGAGGCTTGCAAACCTGGCTTGCTGAAAGTTTTCCTCCTTTGCGTTTATTACAATCAATTTTTTTTCCTCCGCAAGTCTTGCCATTTCCTTTTTTGTTATTTTGCCACCATTTTGTTTTATTATTTTTAGTGCGTGGACTAATACTGGTTTTGGTGTATGAATTTCATATGCAGGTAGCCTTACCACCGCCTTTAATCCTGAAGAAAGTTGTTCTCCCTTTACACTAGCATAACTTTCTGGCTCTGCATAGTATGGAGTAAGCTTTGTCTTTCCTTGAAACATCATGCATGCCATCATACATGCAATTGCCTGAATTTTTGAACCGGAAGAACAATTTACAAAGATGTCATTGTCTTTCTCTTTTTCTACGATTTCTCTAACTGACTTGAGTATCTTAAAGAGATCAAATCTATCCGAATATTCTACGTAAACTTCGATCTTTTCTTTCCTCAATTGTGCCCTTATCTTCTCCATGTAACCTTGAGCCCTGTCCTTTGTTGATTCACCATGCATCAAAAGCCAGACTCTGTCTGCCTTCATCTGCCTTGCAGTAATCGCAATTCTATCAATCTCAAAGCCTACTGGAGCAATGTGTACTCGAAGATTTACAATGGCACTCATAATATTATGTATAGTTTGCATACTAAGGTGATGATATATAATAATTGCTAATTCGTATCCAAGTTATGCAACAAAAATACGAACTAGAGCAATGCAGAGTTTCATTTTATCCTAAAGTAAAGTCTGTCTTTGAAGATTACTGATTTTTCATCCAACATGTCTGTTCCAGATAATCTAGTGATTTTATCATCTCATCAAATTTTGTCACAACAGCATTAACTGCACGAAATTCTTCATACATCATTTTTTCCTCTTCAGGTGACAGGACTTGTTTTTCTGCAATGTCAAAAAACTTCTCCTCCTTTGTCATATGGTCATTGAGATAAACTGCATAAGTTTTAAGAAACCTTGCAACAGGTTCCCTTTCATTTTTTCCCTCTTTCCATTTCTGCAGATGTCCTGAGATGTTATTTGCAATACGACGGCTAAATTCATGCTCGATCATAAATGCCTGTATCTCTTCTTTTAGAGATCCATAGCTCCCTACACAAGCAAAGTATGCATCCTCCTCTCTGGAATAATGAATGGTATCAAGAAATTCAGACATGATTATAACTATTTTTTCCAGATCTGAAAATGGAATGTCTTGTCCAGCGTAAAGTCTTGTATAGCATTGAATAATTATCTTTTCAAGGCGACGTATCTGTTTGTGGTCGTTCCTTAGTATCTCTGTGGCACTCATAGCTTATTCCAACTAGTCTCTGGTATATACTGTAAACAAAATTACCCTTTTTGGGTCATACTGAACAATCGCAAAATGAGGAACCTCAGAATCTTTTACATAGTGACCTTCAGGCCCACCAATACCCAATCTGATAAGATAATTGTTAGAAGAGTTAATTTCAATTTCCTTACTCTCAAGAATATGACCTGAGAGTTTTTCTTTTGCTGACTTTAAGGCTGGATAAATACTGCGAATGTGGCTATCCTGCATTATTGTTTCTTCCCTATGTTGGTGACCGCATAGAATGATATGGTTTTTCACATGTTTTTCGGCCTCGTCAAAAGCAGAAGATGCAGTGTAATGATACCCAGAATAAGTGAAGAACTCAAAGTCTTCTTCGGTTAGCCTCTGCCAAGACTTTTGATATAACCAAGCTTCTTCATTTTGGATGGTTTTTGGCTTTATTTTTTCCGGATCAAGCGGGCCTCCATGAACACAAAAAAGACCATGTTTTTTGTCGATAAATTCTTGCTTTCCAAATTTTCCATCGTCATTTTCTTTGAAAAATGAGATGTCTTCCGAATTTAGTTTTGCATGTGCGTCCATGCTCTCAATTGAGCTTCCACCTACCAACCTATTATACAAAAATGCCTCATCATGGTTTCCCATCACAGAAAAAAGCGGATAGTTCGTTTCAAATGACTTTAATCTGGAAAGGACTTCTTTTGGATGGGTTCCTCTTTCAAGAACATCCCCCAGATTTATTATTCTTGAAAAAGCGCCATACTTTTTTGTAAACTCTAGACTTGATGCTATACCAAATATAGTATTTAGAGCATGAATGTCTGCATGAATGTCAGAAAATACTAGATCCAATGATCTGTCTGATACATCTCCTAATTTGTAATTTTTCGTATCTGTTTGAATACAAATGTGCCGAGCTATTGCAGCCATGCCCAAATTAATGACTAATTTTGGAAAAATTCATCATGGTGATTCAACTGGCTAGCGATATTCTCAGATCATAGAATAAGAAAGTAAAAGTTTGATTCAAGATAAATAAGAGGCATAACAAGCAATGCTACCAAACATTTGGAGTCACTTACATCCTCACATCTACCCAGTGAGGATGTCAGGACATTTTTATAATTCAAATTCTATTTTCTGGATAGAATTCTTTGGAATCTGTAAATCTTTGAACGTATCTGGATTGATTATCTTTGCCAAGATCTCAAGTCCTATTACAGTTCTTGGTCCTGGTTTGCTAAAGTATTCGTTTGCGTTTACTGCATAAACTTGGCCTTGTTTTACTGCTTTCAATGATCTCCATTTTTCCTTGTCTGCAAGTTTTTCATACTCTCGTATGGTTCGGTTTACATCAAAGCCGCATGGCATAAGCACAATTATGTCTGGGTCAAACTTGACTATCTCAGCTAGATCCATTCTTCTTGACTGATCTCCTGTTGCACTAATTCCGTTTATTCCTCCTGCAAGTTCTACCATCTGTGGAACCCAGTGACCTGCAGTAAATAACGGATCAAGCCATTCAATACAGATAACTTGGGGCCGTACAATTTTCTGCCTGTGTTGTATAATTTTGATTCTAGCTCTCAAGTTATGAACAAAAGCTTGTGATTCACCAAGTTTTCCTACTTTTTTGCCAACCTCAATTATATTATCAAGTATGTCACCGAGGCTTCTTGGGTCTAAGATTAGAACTTCTGGCCTGACTCCAAGTATAGCGACCGCCTTGTTGATTTCTTTGGTAAAGGGCGAACAGACATCACAGATACCTTGAGCCACAATAAGATTTGGATTTGCATTTTTGAGCACTTGTTCGTCTAATACATAGATGTCCTTGCCTGTTTTCATAAGATCTACTACTTTTCTGTCAATTTCTTGGCTTGTCATCTTTTCAGGATCAAAGACAGAGTGAATCACTTTTGGTTTGGCCTTTACCTCGGAGGGATAGTTGCACTCGTGTGTTACCGCAAGTACTTGGTCTCCCACCCCAAGTTCGTACAATATCTCAGTTGCACTTGGGAGAAAGGAAACTATCCGGTTTTCCATTCATCTTATTTTGTAAATGGCTTCTTTAAACATACTCGATGTTGTCATGCTAAGATTCCTCAAAACTTAAGAATAGCCCTTTGCTCGAGAGTCTGTTGGCTAGATTTACAGTTATTGGTGGGTCTTCATCTGATCATCTAGCTAGAAAAATAGCATCAAAATTAAGATCAAAATACATTGGCTGTGAATTGCGAGTCTTTCCAGATGGCGAGAGCAAGATCACTTTGAAGGCAAAACCAAAAGGAAAGATAGTTGTAGTTCATTCCGTATATCCTCCTGTTGATTCCAATCTTGTTCGTGTTTTGGCGCTAGTCTCACAAGCCAAAAAATATTCTTCGAACATTTCTGTAGTAATTCCATACATGGGGTATGCAAGACAGGATAGAGAATTTCTTTCAGGTGAAGTTGTCACCATGTCTCTTGTTGCAAAAATGTTCAAAATGGCAGGTGCAACAAGAATCATGGTGGTTGATATTCACAGTGTTTTGGCGCTGGAGCATTTCCAGATGCCAACAAAAAATGTGACCGCCATAGGAGAGCTTGTGAAATATTTCAAAAGATTGCACCTAAAAGATCCGCTCATAGTATCTCCAGACATGGGAGGAATTGAGAGGGCAAAAATTTTTGCAAATCTAATGGGAGTAGACTATATTGCACTAGAAAAACACCGAGATAGAAAGACTGGAGAAGTCATCATAAAATCAAGAAATCATTATGAAGTGAGAAACAGGGACATCATTTTAGTTGATGATATGATAAGCACCGGTGGCAGCATCGTAAAAGCTGCAGAACATTTGAAAAGGCAAAAATGCGGTATGATATACGCAACTTGTACTCATGCTCTTCTAATAGGAGATGCAGAAAGGAAGATCAGAAAAGCTGGCGTTGCAAGAATAGTTAGCACAAATACCATACCTGGCAAGACAAGCATAGTGGATGTCTCTCCTGTAATAGTAAAGGCAATAAGCTGAATGCCACAAAGTTTTTTCATACTATCTGGTGAACATCTGGAACTTGGTATAGATGAAGTAATTTCAATATCAAAAAGCTATGATATCAAAACAATGTACGCAGTAGAGTCTAAACTTGTAATCATAAAATCCAATACGCCGTGGCAGAAAATAGCTAAAAGGGCCACATTTGTTAGAGCTTGTGGCAATGTCTCTGGTACATTCAATGACATTTCAGAGATAGAAATTCCTGTGCAGACCCCAAAATCATTTGTCTGTAGAGTGTTCAATCTGTCTTCAAAAAAGATCAATGTGTCCAATATTGAAAGAGATACGGGAGCCATTCTGAAAAGAAGATGGGATTCCAGTGTATCGCTCTCAAACCCATCACTCATTGTATACCTAATCATTACTGATAAGGCAAGATATGTCGGATATGCAGATGGTACAATCACACCCAGAAAGCCAAAAAAGACAATCAAATATCCAACTGAGCTTGATTGGAAGCTTAGTAGATGCATAGTAAACTTGTCACAGCTAAAAGAAGGCGATACATTGTGTGACCCGTTCTGTGGAACCGGCACTACACTGCTTGAAGCTGAATCCATGGGAATGCATTCTATTGGAATTGATTATGATTTTGATATGTGCAATATCACTAGAAAGAATCTTGTTGAGAATGGATACGAGCCAAGAGTTGTAAATTCTACCCATCAATTCATACCAAAGATCAAGAAAAAAATAGATGCCATAGTTACTGATGTTCCATATGGGATTGCTTCAAGATCGTCTGTATCACCAAAAAAAATAATTGAAGACCTTCTCTCAGTTGTACCAAAGAAGATGAAATTAGTACTAGTATACAAGAAGGGATCCGATCTCACAGAACTAAGCGGAGCAAAGAGATACGAAATCTATAGGCATAAGAGTCTAACAAGGGTTATTGCTGTAAGATGAAACTGGTATTCTTGGGTACATCGGCCGCTCAACCAACAGTAGAACGCGGAATGACATGCACATGCCTAGTTTTAGACAAGGAGATATTGATGTTTGATGCAGGCGAGGGTGCCCAGATTGCATTCCAAAAGGCAAAACTTGGATGGAATAAAAAAATGAAGATCTTTGTCACTCATTTACATGGGGATCATTGTGTTGGAATTCTTGGTTTGCTGCAGACAATGTCACTTCAGAATAGAACAGAATCAATGGACATCTTTGGACCTACAGGAATTGAAGAATTTCTTGCAACAAATCTGAAAATACTAAACTTTGGGCTTACGTTTCCTGTTAGAATCATCAGAATAAAGGAAGGACCAGTTTTTGATGACCCTGCATATACAATTCATGTTTGTGAGGCAGAACATTCCATACCAGCGTATTCTTACCTCTTTTCTGAGAAGGACCGCCCAGGCAAGTTCTATCCTGAGAAGGCAAAGCAATTTGGAATACCTGAGGGAAAACTGTGGAGAGAGCTTCAGAATGGCAATGAGATAAAGATGGCGGACAAGACTGTAAAACCGTCTGACGTAATGGGAGAGAGTAGAAGGGGTAGAAAGATAGGCATATCAGGTGATACCAGACCCACGAAGAAACTGGAAGAATTTTTCAAGTGTTGTGACTATGTCACGTTTGATTCCACATATTCTGATACATTACGTGACAAAGCAATGGAAAACTATCATTCGACTGCAAAAGAGGCCGCAGAACTTGCCAAAAAAGCAGGAGTGGCAAATCTTATTTTGACACATTTTTCGGCAAGATATGAGAATACAGATGAATTGACAGAGGAGGCAAAGACAGTACATGGTTCCGTAATTGCCGCAAAGGATCTTTTAGAGATAAACATCAAGTGACATGTTTGGAATAGTTGCTGATAGGTTACGCCAGGCAGAAAAAATAGTCTTTGTCACTGGAGCAGGAATTTCGCAGGAAAGCGGCATTCAAACATTTAGGGGAAAGGATGGCTTGTGGGGAAAATATGATGTAACGAAGCTTGCTACAATAGATGCATTTTATGAAAACCCAAAGCTTGTCTGGGAATGGTATGAAGAAAGGAGGAAAAACATTCTTGCTGCAAAGCCAAACCCTGGTCATCTTGCTCTAGCAGAGCTTGAAAAACACAAGCCTGTTCATGTATTGACGCAGAACATTGATGGCATGCATCAAAGAGCTGGAAGCACCAAAGTCTATGAGCTACATGGTAGTATTATTACAATCAAATGTACCGTATGTGATTTCAAAGATACCATGTTGACAAGCTTCTCTGAATTTCCGCCAGTTTGTAAATGCGGAAATATTCTAAGACCTGATGTCGTATGGTTTGGAGAGTCACTACCGCAGGATGTGTGGTATGCAGCAATGCAACAGGCAAGATCTTGTGATATAATGATCGTGGTTGGCACTTCACTTGCTGTATCTCCCGCAAATCTATTACCACTCTATGCACAGCAAAATGGAGCCATCGTGATTGAAGTGAATCCCGAAGTGACTCCAATGTCTGCAAACTTGGACCTTTCAATTCGCTCTTTTGCTGCAAAAGTTTTGCCTGAGCTTGTTGCTGTATTTCAGAGATAAATTGTAAAAACTATTCAAAAAAAGTAACAATGTTTTCATTGAATTGTTATTCTAGATCAAAGAATTATTGAAAAATCTATATTCGGTTGTGATAATTATGACTAATTGTTAAATATTATGAAGACGTATAGTAATTAATGAGAAAATACGCAAATTCTATCGACTGAATTTGCGTGGTCCTGTGAAAAAGAGTACATAGTAGAGTGCACAAAGGTGCGCGAGTGGTAAGAGAAAGCTTTTGCCTATACAGGATCACGCCCTTACATTTTCCAAATTATTCTGAAAACAATTCTAGTCTGTTTTACCGAGTTGTAGTTTTTTGTTAGTTGTATTTTATGTGATTGCTTCTACAATATTAGGATTAAATTTATTTTGTATGAAAATGCAAGAATGTAAAGTCTTAGCCTACAAACTCAGGTGCAAGCCAGTCAACTACTTTTTCCAGATCTTTACAGTGTATGATTATTTTGATTGGTCCCATTGGAGACTCTTCTGCCTCATCACAAATAGCAATGACATCTACATATGCCGCTTGCTTGTTAAGGTAAAACCAAGTGGTATCACCTTTTGTGTTGTATCGCATCTGCCTTCGGTATACTCTACTTACTTTACGTTTTTGTATTGTTTCCTGAATCTTTGACAGAGAGTGTAGATCTCTAGAGATCGCCTTTATGCTTCCATCCTTGTATTCATAATCAGTATTCAATATTACATTGGATACGGCAGTCCTGATCTTGTCTGGGTCTTCTGATGGATTAGCTGCAGCGTACACTTCTATCTTACATGCAATATTAGGTACTTTCACTTTATCCAGCCTTTTATGATATCATATGCGGTGTTCACAAGCTGTTCTATTGTTAGATTGTTATTAGAGATTGTTTCATCTGCAAGGGCAATTGATTCACTCATACCAACTCCAATTTCCCTAGAGTCCCTTTTTGAAAAATCATCCCTGTCTGATGGAGCGTCGGATCTACCGCGCCCTGTTAGAAACTTGAATCTGGTATCTCCTGATGCATGTATTGCAAGAACTTTCACAGTGCCAATTTTTTTTAATACTTCAACTTCTGCAAGTGACCTTACGCCATCAACGAGTACAACATCGGAGCTTGAATTTAATATCTGATCTTGGATTAACTCAGCTACTGCACCTGGTCCATTCTTTTCTCGAAGAGAAAGCATGAGTTTGCCTAAATTTGCGCCGGTAGGTTCAATTTTTCTTCTTGTTGCCTCTGCTCTTACAGCATCTCCCATTGTTATCTTATCAAATCCCTTTGAACTTAGGTCCTCAGCTATGGTAGTCTTACCAGCACCTGGCATTCCTGTCAAACAGACAATAAGCTTTGTCATATTCCCAAATTTTGCCTTCCAGCCTATGAAGCTACCGGAAATCATTATAGACTACGGCCTATGAATTTCTATGATGCGTACATTTGTAGCAGTAGAAGTCAACAATGAAGACATGCTAGATGCAATAGTTAATCTACAGACAGATTTTGATATAAAGGCAAATCCTGTCAACAGACAAAACATGCACTTTACATTGCTTTTCCTTGGTGAGATAACAGATGAGGTTGCAGAAAACGCAAAAAAATCACTTTTGAATATTGTTTTCAAGCCAATCGAATTGAGTTTTACTCATCTTGGAGCATTTCCAAATCCAAAATTTCCTCGAGTGATTTGGATTGGTGTGAATGAGACTGCTTCTGAACAACTTGTAGAACTTGCAGCTCAGGTGGAGAAAAAACTCACACCTCTGGGATTCAAGTCAGACAAGATATTCCAGCCCCATCTCACTATATTTAGAGTAAAGAACAAGGTAGAGGATATTTCAAAAAAGATAGAAAAATACAGACAGATAAACCTTGGAAAAGATGTCATTTGTGAGTTAAAGTTCAAGAAAAGTATCTTAACTTCAAATGGGCCGATATATTCTGATTTACAGGTGATAAAGGCACAATGACTGGCATCTTAAAAGAGGTAAGAAAAATTTCCGTTCCTACAAAAAAGGAAGAGGATGAGATGAGAAAACTTGCTAATTCCTTAGTAAAGCAGGTAAGAGATGAGGCCTCCAAATATTCTCAAGTCGTAACCGTGGAGCTAGGAGGTTCTTATGCAAAGGGAACTTGGCTCAAGGGACAGATGGACCTAGACATATTTGTCAAGCTAAAAACCGATACTGATGAGAAAACATTCGAGGATATTGGAAAGAAGATTGGCTTCAATTCCATGAAAAGATACAAGCCATTTGTGAGATATTCTGAGCATCCATATGTAGAGGCAAGAGCAGAAGGGACTCGAATAAACGTGGTACCATGCTACGATGTTGAGAGAGGACAATGGAAGAGTGCCGCGGATAGATCTTCATTTCATACAAGATTCATTTTGGAAACATTTGATGAAAATAAAAAGAATGAAGTGCGTCTTTTAAAAAAATTCCTAAGAGGTGTGCAGATTTATGGTGCAGAAATTGCTACAGAGGGCTTTGGGGGATATGTAGCAGAGATTCTGGTATATCACTATGGAACATTTATGGGAGTTTTAGAGGCAGCATCAAACTTTGTTCAGGGTCAGACAATAGGAAATCCTGCAAAGAAATTCGATACAGTGTTTGTACTAATTGATCCAGTAGACAGCAACAGAAATCTTGGTACTGCAATATCTGGTCAAAATGTTGCAAAGTTTATTCTAGCTGCTAGATCATTTCTAAAAAAACCCTCAATTACATTCTTTTCTGGCAAGAAAAGAAACCCTAATGTAAAGAATCTAAAAAATACAATAATTATAAAATTCAACTATAAAAGTCGAAGTCCTGATATAGTTTGGGGACAGATAAAACGCAGTACGACAGCACTGGCAGGTCAGCTTGAGCTTTGGGGGTTTGATGTTCTACGCAAGAGTGCAGTAACCGATGAAGAATCAGAAGCAGCCATGATCTTCTTTCTTGACTCACCTGTAATTGAAAAATTCATGATCAAAAAGGGACCTGAGGTATACAGAAGATCAGACTCGGAACATTTCATTACAAAAAATTCGAAGAACATCCTGACCTGGATTGATGACAATGAAAAGGTCTTGTCCATGCAAGAAAGGAAGTTCCATGATGCCAAAAAGTTCTTGGAGTTTCTTTTGAGAAAGAATTTGGCAAAATCTGGGGTGTCAAGCGGCATCATACCAGACATCAAGCGCGGCTTTAGGATACTCTACGGAGACCAGCCCGTAAGCAAATCCATTAAAAAGGCATTGGCTGAGCTTACCTCTACCGATGAACTCGTCTTTAGTGCCAACAAGTAAACTTGGAAAGGAACCATATTCCCTTGTTCTGGGATATCCAAGAGCTACAAAAAAAGAACTTGAAAGAAGAGTTGCCGAGCTTAAAAAACTTGGAATTAAGAGTGTGTCATTTGAAGGCCCCACCATTCTAAACAACATCCCTGTCTTAGGCAAGGGCTATGTCGGTGTTGTGGTAGTTGCCAATCAAGGCAAAAAAAAGGTTGCCCTGAAAATACGTCGAATAGATTCAAGCAGAGACGAACTGCAAAGCGAAGCAAGATTTCTAAAGCTGGCAAACAAAGTAAATGTTGGTCCAAGAGTAATAGATAGCAGTAAAAATTTCATAGTAATGGAATATGTGGAAGGAAAAAAGATAATTGAGTGGGCAAAGGAGCTAAAGGGCAAAGGTAGAGCTGTAAAACTCAGAACTACAATACGAAAAGTATTGGAGGATTGCCATAATTTAGATATGATTCATCTTGATCATGGCGAGCTCAGTTACCTACACAAGCATGTAATTGTGGGAAGATCTCCATGCATAATCGATTTTGAAAGTGCAAGTGTAAACAGGAGAACATCCAATGTGACCTCTGCAACTCAAGGTATCTTCATTGGATCGGGTCTTTCAAATATTGTTAAAAAAATCATAAAGGTTCCTAGCATAGAGTACATGATTGAATCTTTGAAAAAATACAAACATGTACAGTCCCGCAAAAACTTTGATGAAATACTAAGAGTATTGAGGTTGCATAAAGTTTGAGCTTGCAAAATATCAAAACAAATGCATTGAGACTCTCTTTGTACATAATACTGTCTGCATTTGTGGTAGAGATTCTCATTGGAATTTTATCAAACAGTTTGGCACTAGTTACCGATAGTATTCATGCAGTACTTGATTCCGTGGTTACTGCAATATTACTTGTGACAGCAAGATGGGCTACAAAGCCACCTGACCGTGAACACACGTATGGTCATGGAAAGATAGAGACTATGGGAAGTTTTATCGGTGGCATCATCATACTTATCATAGCTTGTTTTTTCATCTTTGAGTCAATCTCAAGATTGCAAGAGCCGCGGCCTGCTGTATTGCCAGGCATATTTGCAGTAGGTGCTGCTGTTTACACTCTGTGTTCAGATTTTGCCAGAATTGCCATTTTGGCCAAGGCATTGAAAAAAACAGAAGGTTCAGCCCTGAGAGTTGATTTTTACCATGCCTTCATGGACATAGGTTCTACCTCAGTGGCCCTTGTCGGCATTGTGCTTGTCATGACTGGGTTCTATCAAGGTGACTTTGTTGCAGCATTGATACTGGGAGCTTTACTTGCGGCATTGAGCCTGAAACTCATATACAAAAATGCAATGGAGCTTACCGATGCTGTACCCGAAAGCATGGTCAAAACAGTTCATGACATAGTAAATGACACTGAAGGAGTCATGAAAACAGAATCTGTACAGATACGAAGATCTGGAAGTGACATTTTTGCCGAAGTTACAATATCTTTGAAAGGCACATCAAGTTTTGAGGAGGCACACAAGATAAGTGCGAATGTGGAAAAAAACATCAAGGACAACATTGTAAACAGTAAGGTCACGGTACATTTTGAGCCCACTTGGAAAGATGTGCCAATTGATTATATCATAAATAGTGCCGCTTCTTCTGTCCATGGAGTGCAGGGTATTCACAACATAAGCTATACCGCAAAGGATGGGATCTTTATCAGCTTACACGTATTGGTTGACCGAAACATGTCTCTTGAAGATGCTCATAAAGTCTCAGATGAGATTGAAGTCCAGATAAAAAAGTCAGTTGAAAACGTAAACCACATTACAATTCACCTTGAACCCTATGTATCGATTCCAAAAAGTGTCCCTGTAGAGGACCTTACAATCGAGGAACGGGTAGCTGGCATCACCAAAGAATATCCAAGTGTTAAAAAAATTGGACGTGTTATTACATTCCAGCTACAAGACATTTTCAAAGTAGACATTGACTGTTCCTTTGACGGCAAGCTTACAATAGAAGAAGTCCATGGCATTATATCTGAAATAGAGTACAAGATAAAAAACCAAATTAAAAATGCCATAGTAACCATACACCCCGAACCAAGTTGATATGATATTACATGATGGAGTGAGGTTTCTCAGAAGAGACCCTGCGCTAGTGAAGATCATCGATTCTGTAGGAGATTATTCGTTAAAGAAGAGAAATAACCACTTTGCAGTCTTGGTAGAATCCATAATATCACAACAACTTGCAACAGGAGCTGCTGAGGCAATCTTTTCTAGGTTCAAGGCTCTTTATCCAAAGTTTCCAACTGCATCTGAGATTCTTGCTACAAGAAAATCAAGACTTCGCTCAACAGGACTTTCTAGCATGAAAGTAGAATACATCAAGGATTTAGCAAAAAAGGTAGACAAAGGCAAGATCAAGATAAGGTCACTATCAAAGACAAGTGATGAGGAGGTAATTACCCATCTAACACAGGTAAAAGGCATTGGCAGATGGACTGCCGAAATGTTTCTCATCTTCTCGCTTGGAAGACAAGATGTCTTACCTATTCATGACCTAGGATTACGAAAAGGCGTTCAAATGGCATTTTCGCTTCCTGAACTACCAAAGCCAAGTGAGGTAGAAAATATTGGCAAGAGATGGAAGCCATACAGAAGCATAGCTACTTGGTATCTTTGGAAAAGCCTACAAAAGTTTGACAAGATCGGATGACCAACATTAGACACGGCATCAATTGTAACTGATGCAGAGGAGGTCATACGACATAGAGCAGAGTTCTACAACAGTGAAAGTGTAGACAATTTTATCAAAAAGCATGGTGTTCCAAAAACTCGACAATCACTACAGAACCTAATAGAACTAAAAATGAACAAGAGAGATAGTGATGAGATGAAGAAAGCAATTGAGCTAACTGGGCACGTATATTTTCAGGTTCATCCACAACAGGTCAACATAAGAGATAAGGCAATGGAAAACTAATTTTTCCATCAGAAAATAAATCAAGATCCATTCCAATGAATTAAGTAGTGCCAGCCTAGCAAGATTTTATCAAACTGAAAAAAAGATGACTGCAGTTGTAGAATATTTCCCAGAGGAATTTGAGCCAAGACAAATACAGAAAGACATATTGCGTGGCATAGAGCAGCAGCTCAAGTCAGGCTACAAAATTGTTGTTCTTTCTGCACCTACAGGAGTTGGCAAGTCCCTCATTGCCGCTACACTTGCGCGATATTATGGTAAATCATTCATAATTACTGCCTCAAAGCAACTTCAGGACCAGTATTCAAAAGATCTCAAGTTCCTCAATCCTGTCAAGGGAAAATCAAATTTTGCTTGCCTTAAATTAATGGAACATCATGGAATAGAAAAAGCAGATGTAAAGCAAGCTATACAGCGAGGACTGACATGTGAGAAGGGATTATGCGAAGAGACGGTCAGGATAAAAGGAAAGGAGATCAAGGAGAGTTGCAAATTCAAACCCAAAATGGGTGAATTGCAATCCAACTCCAAGAATCCACACTGTTTTTACTATGAACAAAAATATCGCGCTCTAATTTCTGACCATTCTATTTGGAATTATGCATCTTATTTTCAGCTTATGAGATTTGGTAGAAAGGCATATGCAGATTACATCAGAAAACCAGTTGCAGTCTTTGATGAGGCCCACAAGATAGAAGATCAGATAATTCAGTTCATTGGGGTGGACATTTTCAATGGACACATACAGGAATGCGGAATTGACATCAAGAGTTATGCCCTCAACGACATGGAACTCGTAATTTTATTACTCGATGATCTTGCAAAATCATATTCAAAACAAATCAAGGATCTTCAGGAAAGCAAGTCATTTCAAACAAATCCAGATTACATGCTGCTTGCAAAACTTGAATCTCGATATGAAAAGATGGCAAATGCCCATGCCGAGCTGGAATCAAACAAGGAGAATTTTGTTCTAAACGATCCATACTTTGATGATAGAGGAAGCTTTAGATCGCTTTCAATAAAGCCGCTTGATATTTCAAAATATGTCAAGGCATTTTTTGACATTGATACACAAATCTTCATGTCAGCTACCATAGACAAGGCAAGTTTCTGTGAAAATACTGGTCTTGAGTCCTCAGATGTTGCGTTTGTAGATACACCCAAATCACCTTTCTTGCCTGACAAAAGAAGAATTAATTTTCTAAACATTAGAAAGCTCAACTATTCATCAAGTAGGGATGACGAACTTGCAGTGATATCCAAGATTGATGAAATATTATCGCAGCATGGCACTGAGAGAGGCCTCATACTTACTTCCTCTGAGAAGAAATGCGTGGATATACGAAACCATCTCTCAGAGAAGAACAGAAGCCGAATTAGAATTTGCCATAGCAGAAATGAAAAGGGTCTGACCCAAGATGAGGTGATTCAAGAACATGCCATGGATGAAAATGGCGTGCTACTTTCATCTTCTTTATGGGAAGGTGTTGATTTGAAGGATGACTTGTCAAGATTCCAGATAATAGCAAAGGTGCCATATCCCAACCTAAGCGAGAAGAGAACAAAGAACAAAATGCAGAAATTTCCCTTGTGGTACAAGTCTCAAACACTTGTAAAACTATTACAGGGTTTTGGGAGGTCGATTAGAAGCGACCAAGACTGGGCCGTGACATATGTACTTGATACCGCAGCAGATGACTTGCTGCTTCAATGCAAATCAATGGTACCAAAATCATATCATGATGTCTTGGGATTTACAAGCTATCCAGAATCTACATGAAAATTTGTAGCTAGGTTAAGCTGTTTTACTTTCATCTGAAAAGAAAATCTAGTACACGATCTCTTGTATTGGGTTTTCAAGTTCTGTAAGTGTGAATACGAACCTGGAACCCTCAAATTCTGTTGTGCCTTCTCGTTCCCAGTTTATCTTGTAGGTCTTTGTCACATGCCCCCCAACAATTGAGATTGTCTTTGGTATTGCCTCATATAGTTTTTCTACCTTGTCTTTATCTCGTGTCATAAGCAGGGATCTACGCCTTTTCATGAGATACTTGATGGCTACATTTTTGTGTTGATGACCATCAACCTCTATCTTCTCACTGCCAAGGTCTATGACAAATTTTCTTTTTCCCATGCCTGCTAGATGACGTTTTTCTACAAAAGACGGAGTGACAAATCAGAGTTAGCATCTGCATTAAAAATTATGACAAAACCTATGAAAGAATGGGACCGGCCGGACTTGAACCGGCGACCTCTAGCACCCCAGGCTAGCATCATACCAAGCTAGACTACGGTCCCTCAAGTTGCTGGAAATTGTTGAAATTATTAAATGGTAGCATTAACTTTTCTACAAAAATTTGGCCTTATTGCTACAGCCATTTTTCAAGTCGTTCTTTTTCAAACTTTTCCTTTTCTGAAAAATAATCAGGTGATGAAGCATCTAGCTCGGTCAGAGGAGCTGGAGTTGCATACATCTCAACTCGAATGTATCCTGCAGTCTTTTTTCCTGTTTCCAAGAAACATCCGCCCTTGCCATCAAATATCGCATCTTCTTGTTCTTTCTTGATTTTGGATACGATGTTTCTTGCAACGGTCATTCCTTCGCTCTCTGCAAATATTCCTGCTTTGGGTACTGCTATCTTGTCTGTTACCATTATCTGATTTACGTCACCTATAGCATAGACATTTTCAAATTTTGTCTTACAATCTCTGTTCACTTCGATAAACTTGCCTGGTTGCGCAAGCCCACAATCAACTGCTACAAAAGGTACTTTATGAGGAGGGACTGTAATCAGTAAATCAAAGTCTGCTTCTCCAGATTCAAATTTGAGTTTGTTTTGTTCCACTGATATTGTCTTGTGATTTCCGTGAAACACTATATTCTTTGATTTTAAAATCTGCAGGATTTCCTCACTTACCTTGGGACCTCCAGCTGGAAGGGTGATGGGGGTAGGGCTATGAAAGTCCATTTCAATGGAGTTGCTAGCTCCGGTCTCTTCAAGAACTGATCTTATCAAAAGTGCCGCTTCATATGGAGCGGGGGGGCATTTGTATGGCAGGCCCGTGATTGCCATAGATATTTTGCCTGATTTCATATGACGTATAGCATCTCGAATCTTTGGAACATCGTTTAGGTCATACAATACCAAGCTGTTTTCCTTTAGCCCCGAGATCTGTTCCGGCGCTAGCTCAACACCCAATGCAACTATCAGATAGTCATAGTGCAGCCTGCGATAGCTTGTTCTTACAATTTTATTTTCAAGATCTATCTTGACTACTTCTTCATTGATGAATTCAATTCCCTTTTTTGTAACGGCTTCAAGTTGTCTCTTTGAGGTCTCAAATTCTCTCAAACCTGTAATTATCCAAAGCTTGACTAGGTCCATCATGAACCAGTCCTTTTTGTCAACTATTGTAATTCTGGTATCCTGAGTAAGATTCTCGCGTAGCTCGTTAGCAGCAGCAAGCCCGCCAAATCCTCCGCCCAAAATTACTATGTTCGTCGGTCTTATGCCAAAACGCCACTCATTATCTTTCTTGAGTTGTTGGCCTTATGGTTATCTCGTTTACGTTCATGTGTGACGGCGATTCTATGGCAAACAGTATAGAGTTTGCAATGTCCTCTGATTTGAGTGCCTGCATGCTCTTTGCAGATTTTACAAATGTTTCAAGTGATTTATCAGTAATTGTATTTGTAAGTTCGGTATCCACCACCCCGGGTTCTATTGTTGTAACTCGAATGTTATTTCGTGCTGAGAGCTCCTGTCGCAGTCCTTCACTAAATGCCCTAACTGCATATTTCGTTGCGCAATACACACTTCCCGCAGGGAAGACCACTCTTCCTGCAATTGATGAAATATTTACAATGTGACCAGAGTTTTGCTTTAGCATGTGAGGAATTGTAGCAGCAGTACAATACAAGACACCCTTGATATTTACATCAACCATTTGTTCCCATTCATCAACTTTTAGATTTTTCACAAAGCTCAATGGCATAAGGCCTGCATTGTTGACAAGAATGTCCACTCTGCCCCATTTTTTTATTGCAGCATCAATTAGATTGTCGCAATCACCGCGTTTTGTAACGTCACATGATATCGTAATACATTCGCCTCCAATTTTTTCAATCTCTTTTTGCAGTTGTTCTAGCTTGTCTTTTCTTCGTGCACCAACAACAACTTTGGCTCCTGCCTTTGCTATTGATAACGCAGTAGCATAACCAATTCCACTGCTTGCGCCGGTCACTACAGCAACTTGACCTTTTATTGTCATATCAAAAATCATTTTTCATCAGTGTACATTGCGTAAATAAGTCTTGTCAATTAATTCCAATAATTATGGAGATTAACTTTGTTTCTTAACACTAATTTAGGATCAAGTGTGATCTAAACCATGGAACAGTTTGACTGTACATATTGCGGAGAAAAACAGAACCTTCCGTTTCAATGCAATTATTGTAACGACAAGTTTTGTGCAGAGCACAGATTACCAGAAGATCATAGGTGTGTCAAGCTACACCAAATAAGAACAAGAAGATTTGGAGAGAACAAGGTTCAGAGAAGAAAGGGGATTGGAAGACAGGGCTTTATAAAACGAGTATTTGGTAAGTTTGGTCAGTAAAGAGTTTTTTGTGGATTAAGTTTTGATAGTCTTGCTTGATAAAATAGGGCAATTGCCAAAGCTAACAACACGCTTGCAGTCAACCAGTGAGCCACTAGTATGACAAGATAGGTTATTCCAAATCCAACACACATTAGTGCCTGAGTTAGCAGCTTTACCCAGTTTGGTATCTTGGCTGCTCTGCTAATCATTTCTATGATAAGCATACCTGCAACAGGATATAGTATGATTTCAAAGTAAACACCAAGGTCTATCCCATCATGCATACAGTGTCACACTGTGTTGTCTAATTTCTAGTCTTCCCAACTTATCTTTACTGCTATCTTTTTGGTAATGAGAGCACGCGCATTCTCAAACGGTAAGGTTGCAACATCTTCAGCTTCAAATGGACCGTATGTTTGAAGATCTGTTCCCACAATCTGGTCTATTGGTTTGAGAAATCTCACAACAATAGTTCTAGACCTATGATTTTTTGCTACGGTCTCAAGAAGCTTTAATCTTCCATTTAGTGTTGCAGAGAGAATGGTTTCCTTTCTCTGTCTTAGCTCATCTTCAGAATCTAAAATGAATCTTTCTTCATCAAGAAGATTTGAATAATCAATTTCTTCCAAGCCTGTTGCTTTCTCAATTCTGATTTTTAAAAGAAGTGATGTCATTTCAGTTATCATTTTTACAAGTGAATCTTTGATCTTTAATTCAGCTCCGTCATAGCCTTGGCTTTTTAAATTTCCAAGAAATTCTGCAATACTGTTATACAGTTTAGAATCTATCTCTTGTACTGAATCATTTTCTACTTCCCTAACGAGTAAGGCATACAATGAATTTGCGTCAATTTTTTTTATTTCTGACATTTACACACCCAACAATGCTTAAATCATAGACTCCTTTGTTTTATGATCAGGGTGCAAAATTGCCATATAAAGTGATTGGTGGGGAGCCAGTATTAGTTTCTTATTCAGCTGATGAAGTTTTTGCAAAGATTAAACATGATCAGATAAAATTTATCGATTTACAGTTTACTGGTCTTAGGGGAAGATTTCATCATACAACAATTTCAGCTAATTTGTTTACTCCACAGCAGATGCAGGACGGTCTGCCAAAGTTAGATGGCTCTTCAATCGTAGGATTTGCGTCCATTCAGGACTCTGATATGATACTAAAGCCAGATCCCAATACATTTGCAGTAATTCCTTGGATGACAAATTCCAAGACAGCTAGGTTGATTTGTGACGTATATTGGGGTTGGGGAAAAGGCAGGCTCGAGGCAGACCCAAGAGGCATAACGCAAAAGGCAGAAAAATATCTCACTACACAGGGTTTTGATACAAGCTATTGGGGTCCAGAGGTAGAGTTCTTTGTTTTTGACAGGATACAATGGGATGTGTTAACACCATACAAGGGCCAGTCATATTCAATCGAGTCTAAAGAGGCACCATGGAACCAGGAGGGAAAAGGATACCCGATGGCGCTAAAGCAAGGCTACTATCCCAGCACTCCTGCTGATACCTTGACAGAATATAGAAACGACTGCGTGGAGTGCTTGAACGAGTATTTTGGAATTTTATGTGACAATCATCACCATGAGGTAGCAACTGCCGGACAGTGCGAGATCGACATAAGATATGATACCATGACAAATGCTGCAGATGGCGCACAGACCTACAAGTATGTTGTAAGAAACATTGCCACAAAATATGACAAGGTTGCAACCATGATGCCAAAACCAATTTCTATGGATTCTGGCTCTGGAATGCACACTAATGTAAGCTTGTGGAAAGATGGCAGAAACATGTTCTATGACAAAGATGACAACGAAGAGATAAGTCAGATTGCAAGATACTACTGCGGTGGAATCATGAATCATGCAAGGGCGTTGTCTGCAATTGTTGCACCAACAACAAATTCTTACCACAGACTGGTTCCAGGATATGAGGCCCCTGTGTATATCGCATGGAGTGCAAGTAACAGGTCTGCAATAGTTAGAATTCCGGCTCATTTCAAGGGAGAAAAATATTCAAAGATAAAGAGGTTGGAGTTCAGAGCCCCCGATCCGTCTTCAAATCCGTATCTTGTATTTGCAGCTGTCCTTGCTGCAGGACTAGATGGAATTAAAAAGAAGACCGATCCCGGTGAGCCGGTCAACGAAGATATTTACAAGATGACCAAAGTCCAACGAGATGCAAAGGGAATCAGGGACCTACCCGCAACGTTAGGAGAAGCACTTGATGAGCTTGAAAGCGATAGAAAGTTCCTCAGTCCAATGTTTTCAAACGATACCATTGACAAGATAATCGAGATAGAAAGGGCAGATGCT
>JBOGRA010000008.1:0-28537 GCA_050749325.1 Nitrosotalea sp.
CGGAAGAATAATGCTTTACCACCGAAAACGGAATTACTCCAAATATTGGGGCATCAACGCTTGTGGTGATCTTTGCTAGTGTTGGATCAAATGTGGCATTAACTTGTTTTAGTTTGAGTAGGGCATCTGTATTTAATGAAAAGGTGCCATCAACCGTAGCCATGGTTTTGGAAGATAACGTGCTTCCACCTATTTCTGCCGTTTCTATGACACTTGAATTGTAAAATGCGGTTATCACATACTTGTTAAAACTTGCGGGAAAGAAGGAAGGATTGCACACATCAGCCTGTATGTGAATCTCGTTGGGAGATATTTGGTATTCATTTCCGTTATTGGGTCGGAACTGGAGCGTACTTACTGCATAGGAATCAAGTCCGACATATGCCACAACTATTGCAACAATTATAGCTGCCACCGTTGCAATTTTTTTTCTTGAAGGCGCGTTTCTAGCATCTCGTATTCCTGCATCGCCGTCGAGAACTTCGCTGGTCTCTTCCTCCTTGGGTGCGCCCTCTGGAGAATCAAGAGAATCTTGCTTGGGTGCTTCATTCTCGGAAAAATTTGGAATTGTTGAAGAATCTTTGGGTTCTGGATCTACAGAAATCTCTTGCAAGTAGTTTTGATCAGAAAGATCAAGCGCCTTGCCTTGCTGCAATGTATCGAGGATCTGCTGCAGTCTGATAGCATCTCCTTTCTTAGCATCAATAAGTGATTGAACTTGTCTAATTGTATCGTCTGACATTTATCTAACGTCAGATCTGCTTAATTTAAAGGGTTACAATGCAATTTTGTAAAAGATCAAATCAGGTACAAAATACCATTGCCATGACAAGTTAACATAACTACATGATACATATCTTGAAAATCTCGCCAATCCCTATTTAACAGGAGAAAATATACCTAATTCGTGGTCTCTTTCAAATCAGTTGTAAAAACAATTGTTCTGATAATCAGCGGAATTGCAATAGTTGTTGTTGGTGGATTCATGATGGGCGCTGTTGCAAGGTTATGGTTACCAAAGGACAAGAAAAAACCAAAAGATTCTGACCTCAACGAGAATGACGATACCAAAAAAGGTTCTGTATAGTCTGTGTCGGTTCTTATTCTTGTCAAAAACCGTCGGGTGACTAGTTTGTTCAAAAAAATATCCAGTACAATATTTAACTAACATATTCAATATTTTCAGGAGAGGTAGGAAGAGTAGTGAAAAATTATGGATAAGGAACAATTACTTAAAGACGTTGTTGCATCAATAGTTGAGAAAGTCCTTATGAATACAGGACTTGCAGTCTATACCAAAGTAAGCGACATACTAGAAGCCCACCACCTTAAATTTTCTGACTGTTATCAAAACCCAGACGTTTTGAACTTTGCCTTAAAAGAATTGTTTGATGATGCATATTTGACGGTGGTAGAAAAGATCAAGACTGAACTTACTGGACTTGAAGATGATAACCAAAATCTAGCTATGTTCATACAAAAATTAAGCGAGTGAAATCACGAATTGTTGAGGTTTCCACAAAAAAGCAGATTAATATAAAACTCAAAAAGTCCTGATATTGAATTGTCTCAACCAAATGAAACGCCTTCAATAAACGATCATCTATCTAAACTCAAGTCGATAAAGTATTTTGTTCCTGCAAGAACTATCGATGAGGCAAACATGCTTCTTCCAAAGGTTGACGAAACCATAGATAACTATGTCAAAGCACTTGTACCGTGGCAGAGAGACGGTGATACTATTCAACATGCAAGCGATTCTTTGTGGGATCTTGCAAGAATTGCAGCAGTAAAAGCTGACAGGAACAACACTTGGGACGCTGCATGGGATCATGCATGGAAAGAAGCAAGCTACAGTGCACGCGACAACTATGGGTGGTATGGCGGGGGGTATGTCTTAGGTGAATCTGCGCGAGATGCGGCGCGTGATGCTGCAAAATATGCAGCAAGATACATTGCATACGAGTCTGCAAAAGACAAGCTGCAGCCAACAAACCCCTTTAGCTTTGTAATTGATCTTTATTCAATGGGACTACGACCTACGTATTTTAGAAAAGTAAACGAGCAAGAGAAATTTGTTGTAGACTTTGCATTAAAGGACGGAAACAAATTTCTTACTGGATGTCATGTCCACGGAGACAAGGAGATTCTCTTTACGCACCAGTGGAAAGAATATTGCACAAATCTTGTTCCGCTAAAAGAGGAGACTTCTAGAACCATTGCATGAGTTTTCATACAACTTAAGTATCTGGCCTTGGTATTTGCATCCATGTGCGAAATGATTGATGATATAGAAATTGAGCATCTCAGGATGGCACTGGCAAGAGCACGAAAAGAAATGCACGAGGAACCTGTCGAAATACCACTAGCTGCTATTGCTAACTAGTTGAAATCAGTTCCAACTCTTGATTCAAACTTTCAGTTAGGTTGAAACCGGCAAAATTTTTTCATCTGCTGTAGCCTTTACAGTATTACCTGTCATCAGGATCTTACATCGTATTTTTTTTCTACCAGTCTAAAGTGGGGTCGCCGGAGAACATGTTTTGAATATGTGTAACAATGTCTTGGGTTCCTCCATCAGTCCCCCAAGTTATCAAGAGCAGGTGCTTGGTTCCAAGAGGCATAGTCAGTCTTCGCAGATTCTCGTAAACTGCAAGAACATACTTACCCTTGCCTATCTTTGGTGCAAACTTGGCCCTTGTCTTCCAAGCACTTACGGCATAGTGAAGTGTTTCTTTGTGTTCTTCGTCGTTAAGCATTCGTGTGACTCCCTCTCGAACGGCCGTTCCAACCTCACTGCCTTCCATGTCACAAATTGTGGCATACCTAATGTGCTGATCTGTATTCATGATGTTGTCCAATATCTTTTGAACAGTCATACTATCTTATAGTGAAAGAATTAGAAAAAGGTAGTCCTGTAAAGTGCTACTTTTTAAAGCAAATTACAACCAACTTGATTTTTTTTCAAGATCAGCAGCATATTGCCATGAAATCTCCCAAAGATGTAAACATGTCAGAAATCAACAAAAACAATTGATAATGTAACAGTTCCTCATAACACCAGCAATAACCTAGTCATATGGATCCTCTCTTTCTTTTGGTTTGTTATAATATTCTCCTAAATTATTCTCGTCACAGGTGCAAGATCCGAGGGTTTTTTTACAGAACCTGCAACGTTCAGTCATTTTCATGACTTAAAATCAACAATATTCAAACCATTATCACCAACAAATCGTAACGTGCATAGTAATTTTAAAAAGATTACGACCGCCGGAAAATGTGTTACATTATACAGGTTAAAGCTTATGTAATGTTGAATAATACGTACTAATAATATGCCATCAGATGACATTATGATGCTAAAACCAAAAATACTTGCATTTGCAGGAAGTACTCGCACTGATTCATTTAATAAAAAACTAGTCAGGATATCAGCAACTGGTGCAACAGAAGCAGGCGCCGATGTAACTGTGGTAGATCTTCGTGATTTTCCTATGCCACTTTATGACGGGGATTTGGAACAAAAAGAAGGAATGCCTCCTGCTGCACGTAAGATGAAGGACCTGATGCTGACACATCAAGGCTTTCTATTATCTTCACCAGAGTACAACAGCTCTATCTCGGCTGTTCTTAAAAATACAATTGACTGGACATCGCGTCAGTCTGAAGGCGAAGCCAGTTTAGCTTGTTTTAAAGGAAAAGTTGCAGGTATCATGAGCGCTTCTCCAGGGGGACTGGGTGGTCTTAGAGGGTTGGTTCATGTCAGATCAATTCTTGGAAATATAGGGGTGCTTGTCATACCAGACCAGGTTGCTATTGCAAAGGCTCACGAGGCATTTGATGCGGATGGCACATTGAAGGACAAAAAACAAGAAGCGCAAGTAAGGATGATCGGCTCAAGTGTTGCAAAAATATTGTCAAAACTGAACAGCTGAAATTAAAATTATCAAATATATGTTTGTGGTAACTTGTAAATTTTTTTAATGTTGATTTTGAAAACCACTAATCTTTATAGGACACCATCCGTAAATTATCGCGTATCATGAAAAAAATTCTCATTTTTACCATGTTTTCTGTTTTAGCACTTGTTATCATTGCAAGTCCGGTATACAACGCAAATGCGCAAACCATTACTTGTGGCCAGGAGATTACCAAATCGGTAACTCTTGACGCTGATCTTAACTGCCGAGATAGCGGAACAGATGGCATATCAATTGGTACCAACAATATTGTTCTTGACTGTGCGGGACACACCATAACCGGGCCTTTTTCTTCTCATGCCATGACAGGCCTTAACGGCATAACACTTGTTCATGCAAATGGAGTAACTGTAAAGAACTGTCATGTGGTATATTTTGACAACGGCTTTGTGGTACGATCAAATTCCTCAAACAACAATCTGGTTTCTGACAAGGCAGACAACAATGGCAACTATGGCTTTGACATATCGTCAAATTCAAATAACAACCAACTAACCAGTGGAGAAGCTGCACACAATGGTGGTTATGGGTATATCGTAGAGTCAAGATCTGACAAAAACCAACTTGATAATAATCTGTCAAGTGGAAATGCAAGAGCCGGATTTGTTGCCCTAACTGGGTCTAATAATAACACGTTTGAAAATGACAAATCATATGAAAATTTACAGGATGGTTTTATAATTAGCTCAAGCTCCGGTGATGTGCTGAAAAATAGTCAAGCCATAGAAAATACCTACAGCGGCTTTGCACTCTTTGGAAGCACTGCCATAAACCTTGAAAACAACACATCTGTTAACAACGGTATGGTGGGGTATCTGCTACTTGTAAGCTCCAACAACAAGCTTGTCAGTAATGGTGCAGAAACAAATGACCAGGATGGATTTTTGGCTGATTCTGGCAGCATTGACAACGCATATGATAACAACCAGTGCGAAAATAACTCTGCAGGTCCATCAAGTCCTACAGGGTTGTGTAGATAAAACTGATTAAAGCAACAATGTCACACTATGGCACCTACTGTTTTAGTACTTCCATTCGTCTGTGATGCCATTCCACCATGAGCGATATGACGTAGCATCTTTTTGGATCTCTTCTTTTATTCTATTTTGTATGACAAAATACATGTTCTCCATTGCGTCTGCTCCGCCATCACTGTAAATCTCCTTGCCTATCTCGTGAATCCTTGCTTTCTTGGAATTATAGTCAGTAGACGCTGGTGCATTTTGCATGCAAAAAGTCATCAGGTCATACAACTCTTCTTCAAGATATGCGTCCATGATGTACTGGAAAAATTGGCAGTGTATAAAAATATTTAGATGTTTAATTATGCTGTAATTTGCTGCGTAATCTGTATCTTGTTGCCCAGAAACTTGAGCATAATATGAGAAAACTTTTCAGGATCTTCTACATGCGGTCTATGCCCGCATCCTTCCATTACGACAAACTTGCAATCCTTGATATTTGACACATAGTCATTTGCATGATTGATTGGAATCATGGTATCATTTCTTCCCCAAATAACCAGAGTCGGTATGGAGATCAATTGTAACCTGTCAGTTATTGCAGGCCAATGCTTGAAGCTAATGACTGAAGACAAAAAAGACATTTTTGCATTTGGCTTGGACATTCCGCTGTGAAACCTCTCGATGGTTGGCTCGTTCACATCTTTGTTCTTGTCTGCCATCATCTGGTATGCTTTCTTAATCAGGTCGTGCTGTGGATACAGGGCTGCCATGATGTATGTCTCAAGTGTGGGATTTGTTGTACGCATGGTGCCTGTAGGAGAGACAAGAATTATTTTTTGGATTATTTCATTTTCTGCGGCAGCTGCAGATTCTGCCACGATCTGGCCTCCAAGAGACGATCCTATCATGATGGTCTTGCTAATGCCAAGCTCTTCCAAAAAATCAAATACAAACTTTACAAAATATTTTGGTGTATAGTCAACCTGTGGCTTGTCGCTATGACCAAATCCTATCAAGTCGGGAGCTATGACTCTATGGCTCTTGCTTAGATATGGAATGATTTGCTGCCATCTTTCAGCTTGGCTGCCAAGACCATGTATTAGAACAACACGTGGCCCATCATTGCCTTCCTCCAGATATCTTATCTTATTGCCATCAACTGTAACATAGTGTTCTTTCACTGCTATCAATGTAGTCAAATCAGTTAAGATAAGGTCTAGCTCTTATGAGAAGCTCAAACAGGCAGATTAAAAACAGCAATTTTTTGGAACCAGATGATCAACGTGTGATCATGAAGATATTCTGATAAATCTCTCTTCAACTTCGGGCCAGTTGACAACATTCCACCATGCTTCAACATAAGACGCTCTATTGTTTTGATACTTGAGATAATATGCATGCTCCCAGACATCCAAGCCCAAGAGGGGAATACGTCTCTGTGTCCACGGGCTTGTCTGATTGGGAGTTGTCATAAATTCCACTTTGGCATATGTCTGGTTATACACAAGCCACCCCCATCCGCTTCCCTGTATGGATATGGTGCCCTCTGAGAACTTTTTTTTGAACTCGTCAAAACTTCCAAAATGGACACCTATCTCGTCTGCCAGTCTTCCACCAGGCTTGCCACCACCACCTGGCTTCATACTATCCCAGAACATCCTGTGATTTTCATATCCTCCACCGTAGAAGTTGATTGCATCTCTTACATTTTCTGGAACTGTGTTCATATCGGACAAAATCCCGATAATGTAATTTTTGTGTGATAACGCATTTATCTTTGCAAGCGTATCATTTAGCCCGTCCGCATAAGCTTGGTGGTGTTTTGTGTGATGGATCTTCATAGTGGCCTCGTCGATGTACGGTTCTAGTGCGTCGTAGGAATATGGAAGAGGCGGTAGCTCATACTTGCCCATGACTTGAATTTTAAAAAATTCTACTTATATGTCATGTAGCGAGCCAAAGTATTAATCAGATCCGAGATAAAGAACTAGAGTGAAGTTTTCGCAAATAAAAGAACCCGATCTGCAAAAGCCGCTCATGATTGCTGCAATGCAAGACATGGGAGACGTGGGAAGCATAGTGATTGATTTTATCAACCAGAATCTGGAGACTGTTGTATTTCGTGAAGTTCTTCCATCGTACCCTGCTTATGTTATAGATAACGGCGGCTACATTGACCTGCCAGAAGAAAAATGGGAATACCGATCTGGCAAGGATACGATTGTCTTTGGTGGAGGCTCTGGCCAGCCGTCTTCAACAGAGGAACTCAACGTGTTGTGTCAAGATGTTATAAATACAGCAAAAAAATATTCAACAAGATTCATCTATACGCTTGGAGGGTTTCATACAAAAAACCCAATTGGAAAAGAACCCAAGACATTTGTTACTACGACATCACTTGAAATGACAGACCAGGTAAGAAAACTTGGAATTGAGACAACGCCAGAGGCCTCGATAATTACTGGATTTAACGGTCTCATCTTGGGATTTGCAAAGATGAACGGCATTCAGGGAATTGGCCTGTATGCAGAGCTCAACGAGCCAAAACTTCCACAGTATCGTTCTGCAAAAAGCATACTCAAGACACTTGAAAAAATGACATACCAAAAACTTGGGGATACCTCAGAGCTTGATCTGATGGCCGACGAGGTAGAGTCCAAGACTAGTGGCGAACAGATGGACAGAAGCTAGCTCTTCTTTGAATGTCTAGTTTCGCCACATCTTTTGCCACGTCTCGGCAAACTTGTTCATCATGTCGCCATATGTCTGGAGCTGATCAAGTCCTGACTCGCTGATTGATTTTTGCCAGCTTTCGCCAAATTGCTTGAAGGCAGCTGCGCCTGCTTTTGTCATGGCCTTTTGCCAGTTCTCCTGAAATTCCTTTATTGTCTTCTGGCTTGATTCACTAATTGCTTTTGACATGACCTCGTTATACTTTTCTTGTACCTCGGCACTTGTCTTTTGCAGAGCTTCCAAATTCTGCGACCATTTTTTTAGCATCTGGGTGTACCCAGACCACATCTCATCCCAATCTTGATTTTTGTTCTCTTTTGACATGATATACTATTGTAGTATCGTTTGATAAATATGATCACTTGATAGATTCTTTTTTAACGTGCTTTACAGTTGCTTTATCATGAACCGCTATGATTTTTCAGGAAAAGTTGTGCTCGTTACTGGTAGCAGTGGTGGATTGGGAACTGAGGTGGCCCATGCCTTTCTCAAGGCGGGGGCATCTATTGTCCTGACGTATTACTCTAGCGACTCTCTAGAGTCACTGCAAAAGATCTGCGGTACGTCAAAAAACACATTTTTGTTGAGGGGTGATTTTACAAAAGAAGACGACGTGAAAATTCTGGTCTCTGAGGCAGTAAAGAGATTTGGAAAAATAGATGTGCTTGCAAATGTGATTGGAGGGTACATTGCGGGAAAACCAGTCGCTGAGCTTGACGAGATGGACTGGAATCATATGATGGATATCAACCTCAAGACTGCATTTTTGTTAAGCAAGCATGTTGTGACACAGATGGTAAAACAGCCTGGCGGTAAAGTGATTCATGTAGCGGCAAGATCTGGACTCAAGGGTGCAGGATCTGATGCAGCATATGTTGCATCAAAGAGCGGAGTGATAAGACTGGTCGAATCACTGTCAGAAGAAGTCAAGTCAAAAGGAATCAATGTCAACTGTATCATGCCAAGCATTATTGATACTAAAGAAAACAGGGAATCAATGCCAAGTGCTGATCATACAAAATGGGTAACACCAAATGATATTGCACGAGTGGTTCTCTTTTTGGCATCAGATGATGCGCAGCCTATACATGGCGCAGCTATCCCAGTATATGGACTTGCATGATCTTAGCATAATGAAGAAAGAAGATGAGGTCCAGTTTGTAGGAAGTTTCATGAAAGAATACAAGCGATTTTTTTTTGAGGACTTTGTCAAAGAAAGACTTTTAGCTTTTTCTGATCCCTTTTGTTTTATCCGAGTTGGCAATTATTTGTTCAAACCGTTTGTTTGTTGGAACTCTTGTAGAATTTTGTAAGGTATGCCGCAACCAGAACAATTGCGGATGATATCACAAAACCAATACTTGGAATTGAGATTAAGGTGGGCATTAGTGCAGTTCGTCTCTCAATGAATCTGTTCAAGATAACTGATACATGAGGTAGCAATTCAAAGTGAAACAATGTCTTCATGCATATTATATGTAGCAATGAATATATACATATATCGGTTAACGATATATCGGTTATAGATATATGACAATAGCAACGATCAAAATGTTGGTACTAAAGGAGTTAAATGACAGAGAACAATCCGGCTATGATCTCATGAAGAAGATTGGCTTGAGTGGTCACAGGCCGTCACCTGGCTACATCTATCCTCTCTTGAGAGATTTGGAGAAACGGGAATTTGTCTCTTGCATAGGGGAAAAAAGAAGAAAAGTCTATCATGTTTCAAAAGAAGGCAAAAAATTTCTCAACAATTTGAAGGAGACACACGAACATACGATGAATCTCATGATTAAGAATTTTGAGTCAATAAGCACAAAGGATGAGATGAAAGAATTCTTCAAGTTCCAGACAATCATGACACAGAACAAGGACAAGATGATGAATGATATGCCTGTGATGAACAAATTGAGAAACGCGATTTTTTCCATATATGAAAAAGATTATGCGAAAAAGAGGACCAAACTTCATTCTATTTTAAAGAAAACAACTCAGCAACTAGAGAGGCTGGCAAAAAAATGAAAGTACAGCAGAAAACAGGGTTCTATCTACACCCTCAAACCTCTGAGACTGTGAACCTGAGGATTTCATGACATCCCAAAAATTGAACGGTGACATTTCTACCAAAATTCCTCCCTCAGCTTGGAAGACACTGGTGATACTAAGCTTAATTGCAACAATGGCAATGTATGCAGAAACAATGCTGGTTCCTGCACTACCTGATTTAATTAAAGACTTTTCTATATCGTATGGTTCCTCGTCATGGATATTAACAACATTCCTGATTTCTGGGGCCATAATGACGCCCATCAGCGGCAAGCTCTCTGACATGTATGGTAGAAAGAAGGTATTGCTGATAATTTTGGCAATTTATGCAGCGGGAGTCACATTGGGTGGATTTGCAACAAACTTCTATCTTATGATTGTAGTTAGGGCAATGCAGGGCATAGGGATGTCTATGTTTCCAATTGCGTTTGGAATAGTTCGTGAACAATTTCCACCCGCCAAGATGGCAATTGGACAAGGAATCATAACGTCAATGTTTGGAGCCGGCTCTGTCATTGGATTGCTTGTTGGAGGACACATAATAGAAAATTATGGATGGCAAGCAACATTTTTTTCCATAATACCTATTGTATTGGCTCTTCTGTTTGTGGTTAAAAAATTCATTAAATTAGATAAACCACAGTCATCGTCGGAAGATAAGCAAAATAAGACAAACAAAAAGGTAACAATTGATATCAAAGGAGCAATTACACTTGCCATAGCGATTGCATCATTTTTGATTGCTCTTACAATGATGGAAAATGTCGGCTCTAACTATGTGCAGATCCTGTCACTCTTGATAATCGGGGCTGTCTCAATTACAGCCTTTACACTGATAGAAAAAAAGGCGGCGTCTCCCATGATTGATTTCAAAATATTACTGCACAAGACCATCCTACCTGCAAATATCATGATGGTCATAGTGGGGCTTTCAATGTTCATGGTTTTTCAGACAATTCCTGTGTTGATAAGAAGTCCAGTGCCTTTGGGATTTGGAGGTGATCCTATTGCTACTACATATGTTCAGCTCCCATTTTCACTCGTGCTAATGATTTTCGGACCTCTGTCTGGTTTTATAATCTCAAGAATGGGATCGTCCAAACCTGTTATTATGGGAAGTACAGCAAGTCTTGTTGCATTTTTCAGTCTTTATTTTTTCCACTCTGCGGAATATTTGATTTCTGCAGATCTTGCCATCTTAGCTGTAGGTTTGTCATTGAGCGCAGTTGGTATAACAAACATAGTGATGTTGGCCACACCCAAGCAATTCTTGGGGTCATCGCTTGGAACCACATCTCTAATACGAATAGTAGGGTCATCAATAGGGCCTGCCATGGCGGGAATGTACATGGGAATGTATCACACTACAATAAAGGGCATACCAGATTCGTTTCCCGCCGCGTTATCGTATGACATGATATTTCTTACCGCTGCAATATTTTCTGTCGTGGCGTTGATGCTTTCTATTTTTTTAAACAAAAAAGCAGCAGCATCAAACGTGGAAATGTCCACACAGTAATTCAGAGTCTAATCTTAGATATATGAACACACAAGACGTTTTTTCCTTGTCCTTTGATGCTCTAGTGGGTAGAAAAACCAGAACTATGCTGGTAGTATTAATGGTGATTCTGGGAAGCGGTCTAGTTGTTGTGCTTGACGGCCTAACTGCAGGCGAGACGGCATTTTTAGCAAAACAATTCAGCTCATTGGCTGGTAACGTGCTTTTTGTGACCCCGGGACAGCTGTCATTTCGTAGTGATGCTCCGTCAACATCTTCTCTTGTAATTAATAGTGTAATAGCGGAAAGGATCAAGTCCCTACCATACATACAAGATGTTGTTCCGCAATATTCCGGTTCAGTCAAGATTGACTCACAGGGAAATACTCAACAGGTATACGTCATTTCGATGGATCCGACAAAACTTACAGTTGAGGTTCCAAATGTAGAGTATGTTGATGGGTCGACTTTGGACCCAAATGACAGAGTGTCTGCATTGGTAGGAGATACAATTGCAAATCCTCCAGGATCTACTACACCATTTGTCACTATAGGTCAAACAATCAGAGCAACCTACACCTATTCGGATCCTACTGGTAAACAATTAACAGAATCTCGGAATTTTTTAGTCACTGGGATAATGAAGCCATCGGGAAGTTCTATGATAGACAGATCTCTTGTGATTAATCTAGATGCTGGTAACCAGCTTTTGCACAAATCTATAAAATATGATTCTTTGATAGTAGTTGCTATTTCACCTGACTATGTAGATACAGTGCAGCAAGAAATCCAGGATCAATTTGGACAGACCATAGGAGTGACTTCCCCTAAGGCAATAATGGCTATAGTGGGATCTGCAACAAGCGGAAATGCAGCTTTTATCCAAATGATAGGAATGGTCTCCTTGGTTGTAGCATCTGTTGGAATTGCAACTACAATGTACACTTCAGTAACGGAGAGAATCCGTGAAATTGGTATTATGAAAGCAATAGGAGCCCAAAATAATGATATTCTAGTGCTTTTCTTGGTTGAAGCTGGGTTGATTGGATTAATGGGTGCAACATTAGGTTTGGTTATTGGTGTGGGATCTGGATATGTGTTGATTAGTCTTATTTCTTCGCACGGCCCAAGTCTTAGTGTTAGTGCGTTTGCGCCGGTTTTCATGCCACTAGATCTTGCCAAGGTTTGGCTGTTATCTATAGTGCTTGCAATATCTGCAGGAATTCTTCCTGCTTGGAAAGCATCAAAACTATCTCCATTGATTGCTCTTAGCAGAGATTGATCTGTCATGATTTTACATCAGACGAAACAACATTTAACCATAAAACAAGAACGGTATTTTTTTGGCGTCCGTTGATGCGCAGCCTATACACTGCGCAGCTATCCAAGTATGCGATTTGGCGTAAATCTTGTAACTAGTACTATTGCGACAACTGACATTGCAAGAACTAGTGCGGCAATTGGGCCAAACTCTGGCACTACCTGTACTCCTACAATGCTGACTTGTTCTGTAAGTGGCGTAATGGGTATTGTAAGAACAGTCATACCTTTTAGGGGTGTTTCAGTAAAGTTCTTTGTGAACTGACCGTCAAGCTGTACTCCAAAGAATGGTGGAGTGATAAGGCCTGTCGGAAGGTTGAGCACTAGGTCGCTACCCTGGTTTGCCTGTCCTACTAGCACCAAGTTGAGTGACTTGTCCTTTACCCCGACCTCAGCCGTGATGATGTTTTTTACTGATTGGTACTGGACATCAAATGTTGTCTTGCCGTCTCCAACGTCTGCACCAACATCGTGAACTACTTTGTATCCTCCAGGTGCTTCCTGAACTATGACATCGCCTGTCATCCATGGGTATGTCTTGTCGTAAAAGTTGACTGTGCCAACATCATATTCTGTAAGGGTGTACGAATAGTAGTGGCCGGGGTTTAGCGTACCGCTGTCAAATTTTCCGTCAGAACCTGTGCTGGGGGTTCCAGATGTCACCTCGTGAGCAACAGTATCGCCGTCTCCAAACTCTAGGGTATCACCAACATATGCTGACGATGAGGGAGGGTAAAATGTCAGGTGCTGATTGGGGTCAGCAGAGCCTGTGTGGATATCAATCTCAATATTTGATGCAAAAGAGTGGGATGCTAAAGGAATAAGCAAAACTACCGCTGCAACGACTATGGCTATCTTGTACATGAGAACGAATCTAGAATTATTAGTTAATAAGTATCGCTATTTACTTTAGCGAAGCTGCAAATCTACTTGATGCTTCTATTAGACACTTGATGTCCGACTCGTTGTGCGCATATGAGATTGCCCCAAGCTTTCCTGGAAGGAAAAATATTTCATCTCTTGCAATCATCTCAAAGTGATATTGGTGTAACAGATCGGTGTTGCACTTGGCAGCATCTGATGCGTTTCTTACCTCGGTGATATCGTTTGCCAAAAAGTGTGGCATAAAAAGAGAGCCTTTTCCTGTGATGACAGCTTTTCCATCAAAAATTTTTCCAAGTCCATTTCTTGCTTGGTCTCCAAGATGTCCTATCTTCTTGTACACGATAGGATTTTTCTTGAGGAATTGTAACATTGCGCTGCCTGCAGTCATTGTAATGGGGTTTGCAGAAAATGTTCCGCCGCCAATATATGATCTATCAAGTCTTGTACGGGTCTGTGTGTCAGAAATTTTCATCATCTCTTCTTTTCCACATATTATCCCAATTGGAAATCCGCCGCCCGAAATTTTTCCAAGCACTACGATATCTGGGTCAAGCTTCATGGTCTGATACAGACATCCAAATGAAAATCTAAACCCTGTCACGATTTCATCGAGCAAAAAGAGTGCATTATTTTTGTGGACAAACTCTTGTATTCCAGATAAATATTCTCTTGTTGCAGGAATACAACCTCCTCCGCCAAGAACTGGTTCTATGATCACACCTGCAAGATCATCTTTTACTGATTGCAGTATCTGGATGGATTTTTCAAGATCATTGTATGGTATTGATGTGACATGGGACTCGTCTATCAGGCCGCGACTTTCTGACTGATCAAATGGCCAGTTGACTGACTTGAGCAGGTCTGTTGTATAGCCATGCCAGCCCCCATCGACTTTGGCAATTGTCTTTTTTCCAGTAACAGCTCTTGCAATCCTTACTGCATACATCGTGGCCTCAGTGCCGGTGGAGACATAGCGAATCTTCTCAGCTACTGGCACTGCATTTTGTATTACTTCGGAGAACAATACCGTCATCTCGTTTACTGTTCCATGCATCCAGCATGACGGCAGCTGTTTTTTGACAAGAGTTGCAACAGGCGATGCGGCATGCCCCAGTATGAGACTCCAATGTCCCATCCAGTAATCTGCATACCTGTTTCCATCTATATCTGAAACGAACTTGCTCTTTGCAGACTTGGTAACAAAAGGATATGGCTTGAAAAATCTTATGTTGTGGCTTACTCCATTGATGTGAAACTTTTTTGATTTCTCAAAAATCCTGGCAGATTTTCTAGTTTTTTTCTTGTAGATTTCAACTGCAGAGGACAATGAACAAACTTAGGTTGATGACCCATATTATTGATCGGAAAAATGCAGTTTTTAGGAAGATTTTGTGAATGGTTTAGGTTCTGTCAAGTTCATGGCTCATGCCTTCAAACCCAACTTGCTTCCATCCACTCGAAGGATTACTGGCGTTCCCAGGTTCCACTTCATTGCTTCATCTGAAAGCCCACTAGGATTGCAGAACCGTTGCAACCCCTTGTAAGATATGTTCATGGCAGCTACTATGTCACGATCCATTGTTCTCTTACAATTACTGCACCACAATTGACGATGTTGAAACCGGTCCTCTTGGGTTCTACTCCCGCATATCGGACACAGTATGCTGGTGCGCACTGGAGACACAAATCTCACTGGAATTCCTTCCCATGCCAATTTGTATTGTATCTGTCTTTGTAGTTCATAAAAAGGCCAAGAGTTCATCATACCTCGATATCTTCTACCTTGACCATTTCCCTTTCGATACAGCTTTCGTATTCCCTTGATATCTTCCAATACAATCATGGAACAAGAATCTCTTGCTTTACTTACAATATCTTTTGAGATTCGATTTAGGAACTGCCTGACTCTTCTTGCCCTTCTGTTGCCTAGCTTTGAATAGATCTTCTGTCTTATCCTGTGGTCATTGCGCTTGAATGATGATATTACTTTTCTAGTTCGATATGTAATCTTTGGAAGGTCCTCCATGTCATACATTGTTACTTTATCATGGTTTCCTACTGTGACATTTCGTAGATTTCTGTCTATTCCTATTACATTATCGCATTTAATCTCCACTACTTCCTTTTGTATTCCAAGACTGATTGAATCTGGCGTGATTACAAATGACTTGATCTTGAGTGACTTGTCTGAGAGAATTGTTTGTGTATGATGGTTCAGTATGATATGGACATAGTTTCTATCTCCTACCGGGATTGAAAGTAACATTCCATTTATCTTAAAGCCGTAACATGAGACAAGATACGGTTTTTGTACGTATGGGGATTTTGGGATCATACCTTCCTTGATTGAGCGCTTCATCTGGGCTAGTCTACCACAGGCCTGGGACATGGCGGTAAGCTTGTATCTTGACTGAATATCATATTTTTTGAGATCATGATAGTGATTTGATGAGAATTTTTTCAGTGTTGATATGTTGTTATCAAGACCTATTCTGATGCATTCGTTTACCATCTGTCGAAATGTTTCCATGATAACACAAAGTTCTGGAGTTGGCACAAACTGCTGTCTTACTGATTTGTATATCCACAAGGTGCAGGTTCTACTGGTATGATGTTATAAATCAGAAGGTTATTTTATAATAATGCGATCTATTAGTTTTCGAGCCAAAAACCGGCCAAATCGCCATGGTTTATATTATTTCGTTTTGATCTCCTCTTTGCATACGTAACAGCAAGGCGGCGCTTGTAATGACAACTTGGTATTGTACCATCGTATGATTTACAGGCCTCCAGTTACGCATACAAGATGTGGGTATGACCTAACGGTTTTATCTGAAATTTGAAGAAAGTGTGTGAATCCACCAATTCCCAATATAATGTGTGATTAAAAAAGTCGTACTTCGACAAGGTACTTGAAAAAGTACCGATTAAACGAATCCGGTTGATCCTGCCGGACCTGATTGCTATCGGATTGGTACTAAGCCATGCGAGTAAGTGTAGCAATACACTGCAGACGGCTCAGTAACACGTGGTCAAGCTAACCTATGGACGTGGATAACCTCGGGAAACTGAGAATAAACCGCGATGGATCATGGTGCCTGGAATGGCCCATGGTCGAAATAGTTTACTGCCATAGGATGCGACTGCGGCCTATCAGTTTGTTGGTGAGGTAATGGCCCACCAAGACTATTACAGGTACGGGCTCTGAGAGGAGAAGCCCGGAGATGGGTACTGAGACACGGACCCAGGCCCTATGGGGCGCAGCAGGCGAGAAACCTTAGCAATGTGCGAAAGCACGACTGGGTTAGTCCGAGTGATTCCTGCTAAAGGAATCTTTTGCCGGTCCTAAAAGCACCGGTGAATAAGGGGTGGGCAAGTCTGGTGTCAGCCGCCGCGGTAATACCAGCACCTCGAGTGATCAGGACGTTTATTGGGCCTAAAGCATCCGTAGCTGGCTTTGCAAGTCTCCGGTTAAATCAATCTGCTCAACAGATTGGCCGCTGGAGATACTATAAGGCTAGGGAGTGGGAGAGGCAGACGGTATTCGGGGGGTAGGGGTAAAATCCTCTGATCCTCTGAGGACCACCAGTGGCGAAGGCGGTCTGCCAGAACACGTTCGACAGTGAGGGATGAAAGCTGGGGGAGCAAACCGGATTAGATACCCGGGTAGTCCCAGCTGTAAACGATGCAGACTCGGTGAAGCGTTGGCTTAATGCTAACGCTGTGCCGCAGGGAAGCCGTTAAGTCTGCCGCCTGGGAAGTACGGTCGCAAGATTGAAACTTAAAGGAATTGGCGGGGGAGCACCACAAGGGGTGAAGCCTGCGGTTCAATTGGAGTCAACGCCAGGAATCTTACCCGGGGA
Source organism: Nitrosotalea sp. (assembly GCA_050749325.1). Classification (GTDB taxonomy): domain Archaea; phylum Thermoproteota; class Nitrososphaeria; order Nitrososphaerales; family Nitrosopumilaceae; genus Nitrosotalea. The sequence goes on from JBOGRA010000008.1 coordinate 17,294, forward strand.
GACAGCAGAATGAAGGTCAAGCTGAAGACTTTACCAGACAAGCTGAGAGGAGGTGCATGGCCGTCGCCAGCTCGTGCCGTGAGGTGTCCTGTTAAGTCAGGTAACGAGCGAGATCCCTGCTCTTAGTTGCCACAGCTATTCTCAGGAAAAGCTGGGCTAACTAGGAGGACCGCCACTGCTGAAGTGGAGGAAGGAGGGGGCCACGGCAGGTCAGTATGCCCCGAAACCCTGGGGCTACACGCGGGCTGCAATGATAGTGACAACGGGTCCCGAAACCGAAAGGTGGAGGCAATCCTTAAACACTATCTCAGTTATGACTGAGGGCTGTAACTCGCCCTCACGAATATGGAATCCCTAGTAACCGCGCGTCACAATCGCGCAGTGAATACGTCCCTGCTCCTTGCACACACCGCCCGTCGCTTCATCGAAGTTGGGTTTGTGCGAGGTGATGACTAATTGTCATCATCGAACACGAGTTTAGCAACGAGGGAGAAGTCGTAACAAGGTGACCGTAGGGGAACCTGCGGTCGGATCACCTCCTTAGAAAATTGGGTTGTGTGGGTTCACACACTTTCTTCACAAAAGATGCAACTGGATAGGAAACTATTCGGTGAAGGACGTAGCTGGTAGTCGAGACCCGGCACTAGCGATGATCGTCGTGTATAGTCGTGTAATATGTGACTGAATATGCTGATGTGCCGACGCCAGTTGGAGGATGGCTTGGCTTGAGAAGAGATGAAGGACGTGGCTAGCTGCGATAAGCCCAGGGTAGGTGCAAGCGACCGTTGATCCTGGGATGTCCGAATTGGAATCCTATGCGTAAGCATACTCTGTTACAATGGTAGCAGAGATCGAACCGTGGGAAGTGAAGCATCTGAGTACCACGAGGAAAAAAAATCAACAGAGATTTCCTAAGTAGCGGCGAGCGAAATGGAAACAGCCCAAACTGAATCTGCCATGGTAACTTGGTAGAGATGTGGTGTAGTTATGGTATTACGATCCTCAAATTAGAGCTCAAGTGGTCTGGAACGACCCGCCGCAGAGGGTGATAGCCCCGTGAGCAAAAGAAGAGGGGATCTTACTATAACAAGAGTAGCTGTCCTTGGTAGTGGGCAGTGAATATAGGTGAAAGTAGCATCTAAGGCTAAATATTTCTCAAGACCGATAGGGTATTAGTACCGCGAGGGAACGCTGAAAAGTACCCCGGAAGGGGGGTGAAAAGTGCCTGAAACCAACTGGTTACAGACGTTTACGGCATGGAAGGGGTTTTTGTCAGACTAGAGGTTCTAGCAATAGAGCTGAAGGTCTGGCGTTCATAGCTCCAGTGTCGTAAGTTCCGTCTAGAAACACGGGCCAGGGAGCTTACTGTTATGGCAAGCTTAAGCTCAATCAGAGCGTAGGCGAAGAGAAATCAAGTTCCCGCAGTGATAAACGAGGGGAAGCGTGTGAAAGTGCGTTGAGTCATAGCGGCAAGGCTAGAAACCAGACGATCTATCCCTGCACAAGACGAAGTTGGGCGAAAGCCTTATGGAGGTCTGTAGCAGTTCTAACGTGCAATTTGTTTGTGTGATGTGGGGATAGGGGTCAAAAACCAATCTAGTCTGGTGATCGCTAGTTCCTAACGAAGTGTATCGCAGTACAGACTCTGTGGAGACAGCGTGTCCTGTAGAGCACCGATCGGGTATGTCGGGTGAGAAATCATTCGCTACCCTTTCAAACTCCGAAGGGATGTGCGTCGTAGAAGCAGGGATACGGATTTACGTGGCGTAAGGCTCGTAATCAAGAGGGGGACAACCCAGACTTGAGGTTAAGGTCCCCAAGTTTTTGCTAAGTGTCAAACTGAAGGGCGTATTAAGGCCAAGACAGCAGGAAGGTAAGCTCAGAAGCAGCTATCCTTTAAAAAGTGCGTAACAGCTTACCTGCCGAGCCTTGATGCCCCAAAAATGGACGGGGCTAAAGCAAAGCACCGATACCTCAGATCTCCGTGCGTAAGCACGGTGCATGGTAGTTAGGCGTGGGCGTTGGGTAGAAGTAGGGCTGTGAGGTCCTATGGACCGGCGTCTATTGCAGATCCTGGCGGCAGTAACAGCATAGTGGAGTGAGAATCTCCACCATCGTAAGCGTAAGGGTTTCCCGGCAATGCGTCGTCAGCCGGGAGTTAGTCGATCCTAAGTCTAACCTCAACAGAGTTAGATGAATGGGAAGCAGGTTAACATTCCTGCACCTTACAGGAGACGTTATAATCTAGTCACTTGCTTTCGGATAGGACAAGCAGAACCATCGTTCTGTCTAACAGTTTGAGGGTTAGGGAGTGTCGTAATGACGAGAACTCGCCCGAGGCTGGAATGGCTTGGCGTTAGCTGAGTTTGTTCGACTCCAAGAGACCATGAAAGGTGACGTAGTGAGATTCCTGTAGGCTCGTACCGAGATCCGACACAGGTGCGCTGGATGAGAAGTCTAAGATGTATCGGGTATACCGTAGGCGAGGGAACTCGGCAAACTAGTCCTGTACCTTTGGTATAAGGGATGCCTGCGGCGGTAGTGTAGAACTGCCATCGTAGGTCGCAGTGACAAGGGGGTCCCGACTGTTTAATAAAAACACAGGTGACTGCTAGGGAGAAATCCTTTGTATAGTCACTGAATCCTGGCCAGTGCAGGTACCTAAAACTTGGGTTCAACTGAGCTAAGGGCCTGTAAACGCCGGGAGTAACTCTGACTCTCTTAAGGTAACATTTGATTGCCTTAGTAAAATCTGGCTATATGCTGGAAAGTCTGGGAATGTCAGGCTAGGTTTTTCAAAAAAAGTTTTGAAAACCTGAAAATGCCATTGACTGCAGATAATCAGCAGGAAAGGCTAGATGCGCGGTTACAAATTTCCTTGTTCTATGAACAAGGAAAAAAACTGCGTCAACTAGAATCCTCAGAGACTTTATGCCAGAAATCGTTTTTGTAAAACGGTTAAGATAAAGTCCGACCCCTATAGCGATATAGGGAAGTTTGCAATTTGCAAACTCGCCTCGATTTGTTTCCAAAAAAATCAGGTCACTAAGTAACAGAAGTGAGCCAAATGCCTTGTCGGGTAAGTTCCGACGTGCATGAATGGAACAACGAGGGCCCCGCTGTCCCCGCCTACAACCCGGTGAAGCCACATAAGCTGGACGAACAGTCCAGCATCTTCCATCGGGGAGAGAAGACCCCGTGGAGTTTTACTGCAGCTTGTGCTTGTGGTATGGCGGGAAGTGCATAGAGTAACTGGTAGCCATGCTAACGCCTTTTCGGGGGCGTTGGAAGCGAAAGTGTAACACCAGTCACTTCTTTTCGTACCTCTTACCACTGTAATGGTGGGACAGGTGCAGGTGGGCAGTTCGGCTGGGGCGGCACCCCTTTGAAAAGATATCAAAGGGGCCCAAAGTTCGGTTCAAACGGGTCAGAAATCCGTTGAAGAGGGCAAGGCCACAAACTGGACTGACTGGATCTCCAAACGCACGGGATTCAGAGACGAAAGTCGGGCCTAGCGATCCATGACGTCCCCACTATTGGGGGCTCGTGGTGACAGAAAAATTACCCCAGGGATAACAGGCTCGTCGCGGGCGAGAGCTCCTATCGACCCCGCGGTTTGGTACCTCGATGTCGGCTTTTCCCATCCTGGCCCTGCAGCAGGGGCCAAGGGTGAGGCTGCTCGCCTATTAAAGGGGAACATGAGCTGGGTTTAGACCGTCGTGAGACAGGTCGGACTCTGCCTGATGGAAGCGTGGATACTTGAGGGGAAGTTGCTCCGAGTACGAGAGGAACAGAGCAACGTAGCCACTGGTTTAACGGTTGTCTGATAAGGCAGGCCGTGCAGCTAAGCTATTTGGGCTAACTCCTGAAAGCATCTAAGGAGGAAACCCATCCCGAGAAAAGGTATCCGTCCGTAAGGTAAAGGGTGGCGAAAGAAGATCGCGTTGATAGAACAGCAGTATAAATCCCAAGCTTCGGCGAGGGGTGAGCTGGCTGTTACTAACAACCCAATACATCAGTTCAGTCACATACATAGAGACTATATGCGACGATTTTACTACGTCATTTTTTCTATACTTATTTGAAAATTTTGTACCTAGTGGAAACTGTACACGATTATTCTGGAAATGTGTTTTCAGGAACTTTTTATCATATCATGGTATCGATATACCATGGTACTTGGCATAATGTGGATAGTTCCAGGAATGATTCTTCTGGGAGCAATGGCATTTGGCGGAATTCATTTGTGGATAAAAAGAAGAAGGGAGGCAAAGAACCCTGACTTGTATGGAAGCAGGATTCGGCCTGAGTTTTATGATGACGAAAAGTAATTTTGTTGTTTGTGAAAACCATCTTGTCTTGTTTATTCCATCTATCTTGAAGTGCATACAATTTTAGATGAGTTATAATCCACTCCTCCATATTTGCACTCTCATCTTCTGTCCTTTTAGTCCTGTAATCGGAATCTTTTTTGACAAAAATTTAATGGGTATTACATTCTCTTACACTTTCCATGATTTCTTTTGACCATTCTTTCAATTTTATTGTTGGATAAACTGTCCAACACTTTAAATACTATATGGCAAGATTATGGATCGTGAATTTCTGTGCTTGCAGTCAAGATAATTCAGGGGAGAGGACCAAAGCATGACACTATACGATTGGGCATGGATAGTAGGTGGCATTGCCTTGATTGTAATGGGAATACGTCATGCACTTGACGTGGATCACATCACAGCGATAGACAACCTCATTAGGGCTCACAATGCATCAAAACATTCCAGATGGGTAGGAGCAGGATTTAGCGCAGGTCACATGGTGTCAGTTCTTGCAGAAATGATCCTCATGGTGTATGTTGCTGCAAGCGTAATCGACCAAGGCGGAGTGTTTTCCCTAACTACAGGACTAATAGGCGCAGCAGCGTTAGGATCTATCGGCATAATCAACTTTATTGTAATGAAAAAATATGGCAAGACCTCCGGAGCCATACTTGTAGGCAAGATTCTACCAAGAACTCAACGCTTTGGCATGATGGGTTCATCTTTTGTTGTTGGCATAATCTTTGGTTTGGGATTTGACACTGCAACACAACTTGCTGCTATTGGCATGTCTGCTGCTGCCACAGTAGTAGGCGGAATAGAAACTGCACTTGAGATGATAGCAGTATTTGGAGTTGGCATGATATTCATGGACACCATGGACAGCGTATTGTTCAGGGCCGCATTTATCAGAACACTTGGCACTGGAGGCTACAAGTACCTATCATATGCATTAAGTTCAGTTGCATTGATAATAGCTACCACTTCAACCTTGGAAACAGTTTACAATATAGACATAGTTCCCGAATGGACAGGACCGGCTCTGGCAGTGAGCGTATTGGTCTGCACATTTACCTATGCACGTTTCAGAAAAAACAAACAGCCAGAAAGCCCGCCGCATGAACATTAAATAAAAACCACTCATCATGGAACCACAGATGCATAATATAGTCAAGCTACTTGACAAAATATCCCAGAGATATTATCCAAGCAGAATGCTGTCATTTGAGCCTGCACATATCTTCAAGGTGCTCCAGGTCATAGACAGCAACACAAAAGCTAGCAGGGCCCTGCTCATTGATGAGTTAGGACTTGGCGAGGGCTCTATCAAGACTCTGGTAAAACACTTGAAGATGAACAACCTCATAGAGACGTCAAAGGCAGGGATGAAACTGACAAGCAAGGGAAAAACTTTGTTTTCAAAGATAAACGAGGCCATCCCAACAGAAAATGATATCAAAGAATGCTCAATTACTGTCGGTAAATTCAATCATGCGATACTTGTAAAGGGACTGGCAAAAGATGTGGGGAGCGGCATTGAACAGAGGGATGCTGCAATAAAGATAGGCGCACTTGGGGCAACCACGCTTGTATTTCGAGACAACAAACTCTTCACGTCTGACAAAAGTGATGATCGTCCAATCCGAGATCAAAAACTAACTATGATAATATCTGAAAAATTACAGCCAGCAAACGGAGATGTTGTAATAATTGCAAGTGCCGAAAAGAAGAAAACTGCGGATTTGGCTGCCAAAAGAGCAGCCTTGGAGACAATATCCAACCACGAAAAACATTCATGACAGACTTGAGGTGCATTTAATTTCAGAATTTTTTGTCAATTATACTGTTACTCGAATCCTCACAGGTCAGAATCCACTGAAGGTTAGGAACTGTTGAGACTCGGTACTACAAATCAAGGGGTTGTACTATGAACCACTTTGCTGGATAAGATTTCTTGGTTTGATTCCGTTAACATTTGCAAGAACGATCACTTTCATTATCGACTTGCACAGAAAAAGTGTAAGATCTAATCTCGCTTGATTCCAAAGTGTGATTTTATACATGGCAGATACACTTGCAGCTAGCATGTTATCATACCATGATGTTTCCATGGGACAGGATTTTTATTTGATAAAAAGAATGAAACCCCAATGCGGAAATTCATCGTAGACCAGCAGGCAGAAGACATAGAGACACCTGACAATCTAAGGCTTAACACATTTCTAAAAAAATATCAATCAGAATGCACTCACAAAGATTGCAACTCTGGATACTATGGATTTGCCTTTGGCCAATCACCATTTCCGGTACCAAAGGTAGTCCAGGATGCACTAAAAAACAACACCGACAAGGGTTATTATGCTCCCATTTCAGGAGTAACCGAGCTCCGCGAAGCTATTTCTGAATACAATCAACGATATTTTAAACTCGATATAGACTTGGGCAGAATATATGTAGGCCCGGGAACAAAAGAATTAATTTATAATTTATTAGAAATGTTGCACGGAACAATAATTCTTCCAACCCCATCATGGCTGGGATATCTACCGCAAATCAGATTGTTGAGAAAAAATTTTCACATGCTTCCTGCAGGTGCAAACAATAAAATCAATGCAAAAAGTCTAGAACACCTGGCGCTACGCCTGCAAGACAGGCAGAAAATACTAATTTTAAATAATCCACACAATCCCACAGGACTGTTATATTCAAGGCTGGAATTAGAAGAGATCACTGACATTTGCAGAAACTATGACCTTCTTGTTATTTCAGATGAGATATACGCTCAAACTACATACAATTTCAAAGAGTTTGTCTCAATGGGAAAAATATACCCAGAAGGCACATTTGTCACAAACGGCCTTTCAAAATCCCACGCAGCAGGAGGATACAGGCTAGGGTATGTTATATTCCCGCCACATACGCCAGATATCAAACACCAATACAAGAAAATTCTTGCAACAGAATATACTGCAACATCTACTCCAATACAATATGCCGCAATGGCAGGATTTAGCGAAAGTAAAGAGATGGACAGGTATTTTGAGACAACAAGGAACATACACCGTATAGTGGGAGAATACACATACAATGCATTAAGGGAAATAGATGGCGTAAAATCTACCAAACCGGAAGCAACTTTCTACCTATTGGCAGATTTCAACCACTTTATAGACGACTTTCATGCTAACAAGATATACACGTCAAAACAGTTCTCAGAATCGCTAATTGAGCATCCCTATCACACAGCGATAGTTGGAGGAGATAGCTTGGTCCTGGAAAGGGTCGATTTTCGAGCAAGACTGGCGTTTGTAGATTATGATGGGGCAAGAGCCATGCGAAGTTATGTATCAGAGCCACCAAAGACAAGTCTTGATAAAATCGAGTTTGTAGAAAATAATGCACCTAGAGTTGTTGCAGGGATAAAGATGATTGAAAGATATCTTGGCGATTTACAGGATCAAGCAATATCAATGGCAAAAAAGAGAACAGCTCAGAGCATAACGTTCCAGTAAACTAGATTTCGTCAAGCACCTGGGGATTTTCAACTGACGAGAGATCGCCCAATGTAGTTCCTAAAAGTTTTGCCTTCAAGAGCCTCCTGACAATCTTTCCAGTTCGTGTCTTTGGAAGACCGCCTACAATCCTGATTATCTTAGGTCTTGCCAACTTGCCAATTCTGTCTGAGATAAAATCTCGAAGTTCATCTTCTATCCCAATAACATCAAAACCCGGATTCATGGTTGCAAAGATTGCTACTGCCTCGCCTGTAATTTCATCGGGTATGGCAACAGCTGCAACATCGGCTATCTTTTGGTGTGACAGCAAAGACTCTTCAATCTCGGCAGTAGAGATACGATGTCCTGAGACGTTGATGACGTCATCTACTCTGCCATGAAGATACCACAATCCATCATTGTCAATTGAGGCAAGATCGCCATGAAACCAGACATCTTCGAACTTGGACCAATATGTCTTGAGGTATCTCTTGTCATCGTTTAAAAGGCCACGAGTGATTGCAGGCCATGGCGATTTTACTACCAAGAACCCTTTTTGCATCCTCAACGATCTTCCGTATTCATCAAACACATCAGCGTCTATTCCAGGGCAAGGCATACCTACCGTACTTGGCTTGATCTTCATTCCAGGTAGCACAGAAAGAAATGCACCGCCAACCTCGGTTCCTCCAGACAGGTTCATTATCGGACATTTTTTCTTGCCAACTTTCTCAAAAAGCCACCACCATGTCTCCTCATCAATTGGCTCACCGGTTGTTGCAATGATGCGAACTGATTGTAGTTCGTCCAATAATGCTGATTGTTCTGGCTTTGATTTTATCATTCTAATTGCAGTAGGCGAAATTCCAAAGATTGTAATTTTGTAATCTAGTATTATCTTCCACAGCCGCTCATCGTCAGGCCAGTTCAGTGCACCATCGTAGATAATGGCAGTAGAGCCTGTCTCCAAAGTGCCAAAGATATTCCACGTCAGACCAGTTATCCATCCAATATCGGCAGGCCAGAATAGACGGTCATCTTTTTTTTGATCTATGAGATAGGCAGATTGATGGGCTGCAAATACTGCAAACCCCCCATGGACATGAATTGCTCCCTTTGGTCTTCCTGTGGTACCAGAGGTGTATAAAATGAAAAGAGGCGATTCAGAATCCATGCTTTCAGTTTTGCACTGTATATCCTGATTTTTTACAATGTTGCAGTATGGCAGAAAACCAGGTTTGAAATCAAAACTGTCCACCCCCTTGTAATTTACAACTATTGTCTTTGACACTTTGGTATCAACCAATGCGTTTTCTACCGTTTTCTTCTGTGAGATTGGTTTTCCTTTTCTGATAAAGCCATCGGTTGTAAAGAGAATCTTGGCACTACAATCTTGCAATCTAATCCTCAGAGAATCCGCACTAAAACCTGAGAAGATAACAGTATGAATGGCTCCAATTTTGGCGCAGGCCAAAATCGCAAATACAGCTTCTGCAATCGTGGGCATGTAAATTGCAACGACATCACCCTTTGCAACCTCGAGTGATTTTAGAGCATTTGCCAATTGACAAACCTCTTTGTCAAGCTCGGCATAGGTTACAGTACGTTCACGTCATCTTCTGAGAGAAAGATGTAAGCTATCTTGTCTGGCTGTACTTTGAGAAATTTTTCCACACAAGACTTGTATATGTTGATTCTTCCGTTTACAAACCACTTGGGCCACGGCTTTCCAAGTCTTGTATCCAATACTTCGCTGTATTTTTCATCCCAAACAATGCCTAGATCGTCACTTGCAGCATCCCAGAACCAGGCTAGGTCAGATCTTGATCTGTCTAGCAATTCTGTCAATGTTTTAATTCCCCATTTCTTCATGAATCCAAATATGTTTGAAGACTCGAACTCTTCCTGCGGCGGTATGAACGCAAAATCTGTCAACATTTGAACTAGAGAACCATTTTTTATTTAACTTTCTTTTCTTGGGATCTACAATCTATCCGTGACTGATTTTTTCTTGTTCTTTTTTCTCAGATGAAAATCCAATGATAATGCAACCGCCAAATATGCCAGCAGCTACTACGCCTCCGACCGCGCCAACTGATATGGAGTGGTTTGTTGCCTCCCTGAACACAAGGAACAAAAATGCTGCTCCAGCAACTGCAATTCCTAGATAATACTTTGCTCTATTCCTCAAATCCCATCATGATAATAATATACATGATGCCTATTAAGGCTGGATTAACCAAATTAGATTAGCATTTTATGCCTTGACGTCATTCGTATTCATACATTTAGCATACGATGTCATTGTCAGCATAACAGAAAAGACTAGACATAAACTCTGCAAATGCAACATGTCGCAAATATGACATTCGTTTACAATCCGTTGCAAACTTGACATATCACAAGTATTTTTGTTTGGTCTAAAAATCACTCCAGCTTGAAAAAATTGTTATTGTTTTTCACTTGTCGCATCCCTTTGCTTGTATTTGGCCCATGCGTTATTGATGGTAAAGACTAGCTGCTTGCCTAGTACATTTTCCATCCATATTGGTATGAGAAACTTTCTGTCAGGTGAAAAATATCGGTAAAACTTTTCATTGTCAAATTCTTTGTTGTCAAGCACATTTCTTGCGGCAAAATCTCCACAGAATGTAGCCCATGGTAACCCGACACATCCTAGCACAAAATGAATCCAAGGTCTTGCAGGATCCCTAAGTACAGTTGGAATAAGATCTCGTGTCATGTCGATGCGGCCCTGCCAATACTGGATGAATCTTAATTTTCTAATTGAAGGAATTTTCTCCTTCAGATTGTCTATAGCTCGATTTATGACACGAGAATTTGTGGTGTCATTTTTTGCATAAGTTGTTATCATATTTCCTCCTCCGACTAGCAACCGCTTTGTTCCAGTCAGCCGAAAATATGTATAGATAAGATCAGAGTCCCAGCATTGTAGCGGCCCCTGGGGGAAGAGCTCTGCAATATCGGCATCTCCTAACGGTTCACTAACAGAGAGAAAAGTCTGCGCATGATATACGTTCTCATAATATTTTGTCATGTCTTTTTTTGGCTTGTCGATGCAAAAGATGATCTCGTCTGCAGTAGCAGACCCAAGATGTGTACGGACCGTATGGTCATCACAGGAGAGTGCTTCAGAGGATTCGTAGATCTCAACTCCCTTGTCTAAGAGAACCCCCTTTATTCCCTGCGCGTAAAGGAGAGGATTTACTCCGTATGTTCCAGTGTATCTGATTGCTCCAGAATATGCCTTTGAACCAAGAACAGAAGGAACCTCTGATTCTGTGTATACCGTACTAGAGTACCCAAGCTTTTTGCGTGCCTCTGCCTCTTCTTGGACATCTTTCCACCCGCCTTTGCCTTTTCCTAGGTACAGACAGTCCTGTACCTGAAGATCACACTCTATCTTGTGC